>JAZRCE010000112.1:0-3466 GCA_045635445.1 Candidatus Aphodosoma sp. | reverse complement strand
AACCACCCCAATTGGCTGAATTTTCGAAGAATACGGCTTGTTCGCCCTCAGTCATAGTAGGAGGAGTGATAACATCCGGTTCGCCGACAGGGTCGCTACCACCATTGACAGAAGAGAGTTCTTCTTCGGTGCCATCGTAGGTAGATTGTGATTTATTGATAGGAGAGGTAGCATAGAGATATTTGCCATCGACGCCGATTTTGCCTGGTGCTTTGTTTTTTTCGGTGTTGAGAACATAGACACGGAGATTACCTTTGCCAGAGCAAGATGCAGAGATTCTCCTCGCCGAAGTTGCCGGTGTGGTTGAGTACGATGTCGAGAATGATTTTCATATCGCGGGCGTGGACTTCGTCGATGAGAGTTTGGAAAGAGACGTCGTCGCTCTCGTAGCGATGGTCGACTTTAGAGAAATTGAAGGCATGATAGCCGTGATAGTCGTAGCCAGAGGCATTTTCGACTACGGGAGTGACCCATACAGTAGTGAAACCGAGAGCTTTGATATAGTCTAGTTTTTCGATGAGGCCTTTGAAGTCGCCACGCCAAGCAGGGTCGCCTTGGTTGGCTTGCTGATTGTTCCAGCTTTGAGTGTTGTTGGAAGGGTCGCCATCGTAGAATCGGGTAGTCATGACGAAATAGATGGTTTCGTCGCGAAAGTCGGTGCGATTGCCAATGAAGGTGGCGGCAGGTATGCTAATTGAGTATAAAAAGGTGATAATTGGCAGAATGAATTTGTAGATTGATTTAGTTGCCATAGAGATGTTTGTTTGACATAGAAAAAATCCATCCGTTGTAGGATGGATTTTTGTGGGGGGATATGGTATAGTTTAAGTTTATCTTAAACGGTCGAGTGAACGAACAAGGGCTTCGTCTTTGGCAATTGCACGAAGTGCGAGATATGTGAGAATTGCGCTAATAAGAGGTAAAATAATTGGCCAAGAGAAGGTTGTGCTAGACATGACGTTTTGTTGAAGAATGACATAGCGAGTGAAGAAGAAAATAGCATAGTAGCCAACGAGGAGTACCATATTGAATGATGAAAGACGCATTTGGATGACGCGCCATCTGTATGTGAATATGGTGATAAGAGATATGATGAGGATGATTATATTGGTGAATAGTAACCATATCGTCACACCTGTAATGTTGAAATTGCCTTGTTCGACTTGGTAGAGACCACGGAGGTTAGAGAAAGCAAAGTCGATGCCTTCGGGCGAGATAGCTCGCATAGAAGGTAGAGATAGAGTGAGGCTCATGGCAACTAGTACGATGAGCAGATAGAGGGTTTGAATGCGTTGAATCATAGTTTTTTAGTTTTTTAGTTTTTTATAGTTACTAGTTATAAGTTACTAGTTATAAGTTATTAGTTTTTTATTTTTTGAAGAAGGAGAATAGACCTTTCTTTTTTATTTCTTGAGGTTGATTGCCTAGATAGCGAGCTGCGTCGGCAGAGGATTCGTTGTATTTTACCATTCGGTAGATGATGCCCCAATCGGGGAGTCCACCGAGGTTGCGATCGTCAATCCACATGTCTACTGTGAGTTTGCGAGGAGTGTCGTTTTCCCAAACTTCTTCGGGATAGTTTTTGTTGACTGCATAGAATTCGAGTCCGTGTTTGCGGCAGTATTCTACGGCTTGGTCGAGGAGTTCGCCTTCGCGTACGGTCCACAATATGAGTTGATGGTGGCATTCGTTTTGAAGGCGTTTGAGCACATCGATGGCGAATGGTATTGGTTTACCGATGGCAGGGTAGGCGTGTTCTACGATAGTGCCATCGAAATCTACGGCGATGATCATATGTTTAGATATTCAGTAGCGAGTAGCGAGTAGTGAGACTTTTTCGCTTCGCTCGTTTATTTTTTTAGATTTTAGTTTTCGTCGGTAGGGTCTTCGGTTGTTTCTTCGGTTGTTTCTTCGGTTGTTTCTTCGGTTGGAGTGAGGTGTGTAAGGTCAGTATCTATGCGTTTTTCGGTTGGTTTAGAGAATATTAGTCCGATGATGCAGATACCTGATAACCAAAATAGGTGTTTGACTTGGAAGATATAGAAACCGATGATTGAGGCTATGAGTCCGATGGTGATGACTAACATGCGAATGATAGCGTAGGTTTTGTAGTAGTATTCGCGAGTGCCATCGTCTGGGAAACGTTTTAGTCGTTTTACGCCGAGACTGAATAGTTTGAGGGATAGGGGGAGCGAGATGATTACGTACCAAAGGACGATGGTGTAGTAGGTGGTTGATATTTGACTATCGCTAGGAAAGAATATGCCTTTGTTGTATACAAAATGATAGCCTACCATAGCTGCGATGATGGTGAGCAATAGGCTGATGTAGTAGCAAGGAGTGAGTAGGTGTTTTGGGTGATGCATAGGTTTATAGTTTTTGTATTATTTAAGGGGGTACTTATTGTATTTTTTAGTGTGTTTTGAGGGTATGGTGAAGGTTGCTTGAAAGTATCTGTATGGTATATTTAAACTAGGGAGGGGGTTATTGTATTTTTGGGTTATTTGTTATTGTAAGTTATGCGATTCAGGATTGAGCGTCCGAGGGTGATTTCGTCGGCATATTCGAGGTCGTCGCCAACGGCTACACCACGAGCGATTGTGGTTACGGCAACAGGTAGGTGGGCGAGTTTGCGATAGATGTAGAAGCAGGTGGTGTCGCCTTCCATATTGGGGCTGAGGGCGAGGATGACCTCTTTGATATCGCCTTGCTCGACACGTTCAACAAGCGAAGAAACCTCTAAATCGTTAGGAGATATGCCATTCACAGGAGAGATAACACCTCCGAGCACGTGGTAGACGCCGTGATATTGAGCAGTGTTTTCGATGAGCATAACCTCTTTGATAGATTCGACAACGCAAATGATTGATTTGTCGCGACGAGGGTCGGAGCAGATTTCGCACATAGGTTGGTCGGATATGTTGTGGCACTCCTCGCAATATTGAATGTTTTCGCTCATTTCGCTAATGGCATTGATGAATTTGCTAGCATTGGCAGGGCCTTGACGTAGGATGTGAAGCGCCATGCGAAGCGCAGATTTGCGTCCGATGCCAGGCAGTGAAGCAAATGCATTTACTGCATTTTCAAGTAGTTGCGAAGGATATTTTTGTTGCATAATTTAAATTGCAAAGATAGTGATTTTAATTCATACTTCATAATTAGTAATTCATAATTTTTGTTAACTGATTGTTTTTTGGTTGCAATGCTTGTAGTTTTGGGTATTTTTTTGTAACTTTGCAAGTTGTATTTTGAATAATAATGTCTAAACGAAAAATATTATGAATTTTGTAGAAGAACTTACATGGAGAGGTATGGTGCAGGATATGATGCCTGGCACTGAAGAACAATTGAATAAAGAGATGACAACTGCGTATTTGGGTATTGACCCTACGGCAGACTCGTTGCATATTGGACACTTGTGTGGTGTGATGATGTTGCGCCATTTTCAACGTTGTGGCCACAAACC
>JAZRCE010000111.1:0-25694 GCA_045635445.1 Candidatus Aphodosoma sp. | reverse complement strand
TGCCACCTACCATAGCACTCTTGATAGAGGCGGGGTCGGGACCGAACTTGCGACCGAAAGGGGCAAGGAGTTCGTTGACGCGTTGGCCGATGATACCAGGTTGAAGCACAATGCGTTTGCCGTTGTCGAGTATGGTGTATTTCTCCCATTTTTTGCCTACTACGGCAAGGATGTCGTCGCTGATGGCTTGGCCAGAAAGACTCGTGCCAGCAGCGCGCCAAGTGATGTGGCGATGCTTGTTGTTGGCTTGTTGGATGAGACGTATGATGTCGGATTCAGAATCGGGATGCACTACGGTTTGGGGTAGTAGGCGATAGAATCCAGCATCGGTGCCCCATGCGAGGGAGTTTATTAATTTATAATTCATAATTCATAGTTCATAATTTTTTCACCTAACGGTTCAAAGACCTTCGGTTCATAATTACTCCCGTTGGTCGTGACCTTCGGTTCATAATTTTTTCGCCTATTGGCTCAAAGACCTTCATAATTTTTTTGGGTGGATACACAATGAGAGTGTGTATTTTGAGAGGTTGTTTTTTACTTATAGAGATAGTATTTTGATGAGAGTTGGCGGTAGGCTTTTTCGTCTTTTTCGAAGTAGTCTTTCACGTCAGCCCAGCGATATGTTTCGGAGAATTTTTCGCGGATGAAGTTGGTGCCACATACTTTGTCGAACATTTGGAAGCGGTTTTGAGGTGCTTCTTTGAAAATGTCGCGATGAGGGTACATCTCTTTTACGACTTGCATAACGTAGAATTGGATTTCGGTAAGGCGAGCCTTTTCGTAGTCGGTGATATAGATTTGTACGCCACCACAGAGTTCGCCTTTAGATGTAGAGTAGTAAGGTTTGTAGTGGATAGGGCGGAAGCGAACGCCAGGAAGATTGAGAGCGTTGAGGTTGGTAGCGAGAGAGTCGGCATTGAACCAAGGGGCACCGATAGTTTGGAATGGGAGAGGGTAGCCAACACCCATATTGATGAAGTAGAGTTCGCCAAGGATGCCAGTAACAGGGTAGTAGATAGCAGATTGAGGGTAAGGGATGTGAGGTGAAGCAGGGATCCATTCGAGACCAGTTTCGTCCCAAGTCATATCGCGAGTCCAACCTTCCATAGGAATTACAGTTAGTTTGCACTTTTTGCCGAGCATGCCCTCTTCGTTGAGCATAATGGCAAGTTCGCCAGGAGTTTGTCCGTAGAGATAAGGGATTTTGAATTGAGAAACGAAAGAGATGTAGTCGTCTTCGACGAGGTTGCCTTCGATGCGATTGCCACCGAGAGGGTTAGGACGGTCGAGCACGACGAATTCTTTATCATTTTCGGCAGCAGCCATCATACCCATACCCATAGTTGAGATGAAGGTGTAAGAGCGGCAGCCAATGTCTTGAATATCATATACGATGACGTCGACGTTTTCGAGCATTTCGGGTGTAGGTTTGCGTGTTTTGCCAAAGATAGAGTACATAGGTACGCCAGTACGAGGGTCGACAGTGTTGTCGACGTGGTCGCCAGCATAGACGTCGCCACGCACGCCATGTTCGGGAGCAAAGAGAGCAACGAGTTGGATATCTTCGGCTTCGTGAAGGATGTCGATAGTAGATTTGAGATGAGAGTCGACGCCAGTAGGGTTGGTGATGAGACCGACGCGTTTGCCTTTGAGGATATCAAAGTTTTGGTCGCGGAGAACTTCGATGCCCGGTTTTACTTTAGAGTGTTTAGGTTGATTGTTGCAGCATGCAGATAGAGATACTAGGCATAGGATTGCAACTAGTAGGGTGGTAGATAGGGTGTTTTTGTTCATGTTTTTTTGTGTGATATAAAAGGTGTTTGTATTTTTTTGCAAAGATAATTAATATTCTTTAGAAAATAGGTATTTTTTGGAAAAAAAATTAATTGTTTTTTTCTTTGTTTTATAGGAAAAAATGTTTATCTTTGTAGGTTGAAATTGTTATACTAGAAATGTTGTATGTATATGAGTTTTTTTATGAATAAGATAAAGGATAGTGATATTTTTTGTCGTTTGTTTTCAGTTGGTTATCTACCACGTTGGATGGTTTTTTTTGTGGACGTTGTGTTGTGTTCGGTAGCGTATTTTTTTGCGTCGAAATTGGCATATCATTACTATTATTTTCAGTATGATGGGATACAATTGCATGAGATAAAGAATTTTTTGTGTATTTTGTTGTGTCAGGTGTTGTGGTTTAATGTTTTTCGTACGTATTCGGGTATATTGCGTTATTCGTCGTTTGTGGATGCTAGTAAGTTGTTGTGTGCGATATTTTGTAATGCGGTGATGTTGTTTGTGGTTGATTATAGTTCGTTTTTGTTTGTAGGTGAGGGGATGTTTTTGCGATTGGAGGTAGTTTTGTATTCGATATTTGCGTTTTTGTTGCTTTTTGGTTTGCGTTTGTTTGTGAAGCTTTTTTTTGATAGATTTTATTTGCCATCGTCGAAGTCGAAGTCGATAGTTGTTTATGGGACGAGGTCGGCAGGTATTTCGATAGCGAAAATGTTGCGGTCGGATAGTGAATCGGAGTATAGGGTTGTGGGTTTTATTGATGATAGGAGTAATTATAATAAGGAGATATTTGGGTTGCCGATTTATTCTACAGTTAAGGAGGGGGTTGTATCTGAATTGTTGAAAAAGCGTGTTAGTGCGATAGTTGTATCGCCACTTAAGTTGAATGATAGGAGTACGTTGAAGACGTTGAGTAAGTTTATTGATTCTGGTTTTCAGATATTGATGATACCGAGTTTGATGCATTATAAGGAGGGAGATGATATTTCTAATTTGGATGTATCGAAGAATTTGAAAAGGATTCAGATAGAGGATTTGTTGGGTCGTAAGCCGATAGAGATAGATAAGACTCCGATAGAGAATATGATATCAGGGAAGACGGTTATGATAACAGGGGCTGCGGGGTCGATAGGGAGTGAGATAGTGCGCCAGTTGTCGAGATTTAGTCCACGAAAGTTGGTGTTGTTGGATAATGCAGAGACTCCGTTGCATAATATAAAGTTGGAGATGATGGAGCGTTTTCATGATATTGAATATGCGTTTGTTATAGCAGATGTTAGGATGCGCGATAGGATTGATTCGATATTTGCGGAGATGCGCCCAAATGTTGTTTTTCATGCGGCGGCATATAAGCATGTTCCGTTGATGGAGGATAATCCGTCGGAGTGTGTTTTGGCGAATGTAAAGGGGACATGTAATATGGCAGATATGGCGGTTAAGTATGGGGTTGATTCGTTTGTGATGGTGTCGACGGATAAGGCTGTTAATCCGACGAATGTGATGGGGTGTTCGAAGCGTATAGCGGAGATATATGTTCAGAGTTTGGCTAAAAAGTTGTCGAAACAGGAAGGGAAGGTAACACGTTTTATAACGACTCGTTTTGGTAATGTGTTGGGCTCTAATGGGTCGGTGATACCATTGTTTCGTCAGCAGATAGAAAAGGGAGGTCCGGTGACGGTTACACATCCAGATATAATAAGATATTTTATGACAATTCCTGAGGCGTGTCAGTTGGTGCTCGAGGCAGGGACTATAGGTAATGGAGGAGAGATATTTATATTTGATATGGGTATGCCAGTGAAGATAGCGGATTTGGCAAAGAAGATGATAAGATTGTCGGGATTGCGTCCGGGGGTTGATATTATGATAGAGTATACTGGGTTGCGACCTGGGGAAAAGTTGTTTGAGGAGTTGTTGAATAATGAGGAGTTGGTTAAGCCTACGATTCATGATAAGATAATGATAGCGAATGTGCGTGAGTATGATTATGATGAGATGTTGGATAAGTATGAGCAGTTGTTTGCTTATGCGTATGATAATAAGGATTATCTTGTTGTGAGGATGATGAAGGTTATGGTGCCAGAATATAAGTCGCAAAATTCGGTGTATCAAGAGATAGATTCAGAATTAAAGAAATAGATATGGCTGTTGCGGATATAGGAAAGAAGGATTTTGTGTGGACGCTTTTGGCTACTTTTTTCAAGATAGGTGCAGGGGTGTTGTTGTTTCCGTTTGTTTTGCGTAAGTTGCCGTCGGAGATGGTTGGTGTGTGGACAATTTTTATGACGATAGCGCAGTTGGCATATTTGTTTGATTTTGGTTTTAATGTTTCGTTTGCTCGTAATGTGGCGTATATATTTAGTGGTGTTAAGGCGTTGAAGCGGGAGGGACATGAGCGAGTTGATGATGTGGATGATGTAGATTATGGTTTGTTGAGTGGGACAATAAGAGCGATGCGATATTTTTATTCTCGGATGTCGTTGTTTTTGTTTTTATTGTTTGCTACGGTTGGTACGTGTTATGTTTATTATTTGTTGCGAGATTATCAAGGGGATTTGAGGGAGGTTTATTTGTCGTGGATTGTAGTTGTGTTGATAAATTGTTATAATCTTTATACGTTGTATTATGAGTCGTTGTTGAATGGACTAGGGTTGGTTAAGCGAGTACATCAGATTATATTTGTTGGGAATTTGGTTTATATTGTATTTGCTATATTGTTGATTATGATGGGTGGTGGTTTGTTGGCAATAGTGTCGTCGCAAGCGATATCTGTGTTGATTGTTCGTTTTTTGAGTAGGAGGTCTTTTTATACGGAAGATATGGTTGATAGGTTGAAGGATGTGGGTAATGAAGATTATAGAAGTATATTGTTGACAATAGCGCCTAATGCGATGAAGGTTGGTTTGACTTCGTTGGGTGGTTTTATAATCAATAAATCTAGTGTGTTTGTAGGTTCGTTGTTTGTGTCGTTGGAGTTGATGGCATCGTATGGTATAACATTGCAATTGTTGGCTGTGATAGGGATGTTGGGTGGTGTTGTTACGAGAGTTTATATGCCTAAGATATTTCAGTGGCGGGTGAAGGGGGATGTTATGTTGGTTAAGAGGATGTTTGTTTTTTCGAGTGTTGTTATGTTTGTTGTGTTTTTGGTATCTGGGATAGTTGTTGTTGTGTGTGGGGATTGGGTGTTGAGTTTATTGAAAAGTGGGACTATGTTGTTGCCAACGGGTTTGTTGATTTTGTTTTTTGTGCAATGTTATTTGGAGCATAATCATGCGAATGCAGCACAATATTTATTGTCGAGGAATGAGGTACCATTTTTTAAGGCATCGTTGATGTCGGCTGTAGGAGTTTTGGTGATGTTGTTGATATTCGTTGTTTGGTTGAGAATGGGGGTTTGGGGTATGATATTGGCGCCAATGTTGGTTCAGGCGTCATATCAAAATTGGAAATGGCCATTGGAAGTAGTAAAAGAATTTAAATAGTAGATTATATGAAAACTAGTCGTAACATTATTATCACAGGGGGTGCTGGATTTATAGGCTCTCATGTAGTTCGTTTGTTTGTGAACAAATATCCAGAATATAATATCATTAATGTGGATAAACTTACTTATGCTGGTAATTTAGCTAATCTTAAAGACATAGAAGATATGCCAAATTATAAATTTGTTAGAATGGATATTTGTGATTTTGAGGCATTTTATCAATTGATGCAAGATGAAAAGGTAGATGGAATTATCCATTTGGCAGCAGAAAGTCATGTAGATAGAAGCATCAAGGATCCTTTTACATTTGCACGTACTAATGTGATGGGAACATTGTCGTTGCTTCAAGCTGCGAAATTATATTGGGAATCGTTGCCAGAGCGATATGAAGGTAAGAGATTTTATCATATTTCAACTGATGAGGTTTATGGTGCATTGGAGATGACAAATCCAGAGGGGATTGAACCTCCATTTAAAACTATAGCTTCGTCTGAAGGGCATAAAGCATATGGTAAGGATTTCTTTTACGAAGATACAAAATATAATCCGCACTCGCCATATTCGGCTTCAAAGGCATCGTCGGATCATTTTGTTCGTGCTTTCCACGATACTTATGGTATGCCAACAATCGTAACTAATTGTTCGAATAATTATGGACCATATCAATTTCCTGAAAAATTGATACCATTGTTTATTAACAATATCCGTCATCGCAAGCCATTGCCAGTTTATGGTAAAGGTGAAAATGTGCGTGATTGGTTGTATGTAGAAGACCATGCACGCGCCATAGATTTGATTTTTCATGAAGGTAAAATAGCTGATACATATAATATTGGTGGATTTAATGAGTGGAAAAATATAGATTTGATTAAGGTGATGATTGCAACTGTTGATCGTATTTTAGGTAATCCCGAAGGTCATAGTTTGGAGTTGATAACCTATGTCACCGACCGTGCGGGTCACGATATGCGTTATGCTATAGATAGTACCAAACTTCAACGCGAATTAGGTTGGGAACCATCTCTCCAATTTGAAGAAGGCATTGAGCGCACAGTCCGTTGGTATCTTGACCATCAAGATTGGATGGATAATATAACTTCTGGTGAGTATGAAAAATATTATGATGACATGTATAAGAATCGTTAAAAAAAGTGTAGTGATATGAAAATATTAATTACGGGTGGAGCTGGTTTTATTGGTTCGAACTTAGTTGATCATTTTTTGGAGAAAGGATATAAAGTAGTTTGTCTTGATAATTTAGCGACCGGACATATAGAAAATCTTGAAGGGGCGTTA
Source organism: Candidatus Aphodosoma sp. (assembly GCA_045635445.1). Taxonomy (GTDB): domain Bacteria; phylum Bacteroidota; class Bacteroidia; order Bacteroidales; family Paludibacteraceae; genus Aphodosoma. The sequence goes on along the minus strand of JAZRCE010000111.1, from coordinate 19,117 downwards.
AAAAACGAGCATTTTACTTTTATAGAGGGTGATATTCGCGATTTAGACACATGTCGTCGTGCGGTGGATGGAGTTGATTATGTGTTGCACGAAGCAGCGTTGGGTAGTGTTCCTCGTTCGATTAAAGATCCAATTACAACTAATGATGTTAATATTGGGGGGTTTCTTAATATGCTTGTAGCAGCACGAGATGCAGGTGTGAAACGATTTGTTTATGCTGCTTCATCGTCAACTTATGGTGACTCAAAAATACTTCCAAAAGTTGAAGAGCAAATAGGTCGTCCATTGTCGCCATATGCCATTACTAAGTATGTTAACGAGTTGTATGCCGATGTGTTTAGTAAGACTTATGGAATGGAGTGTATAGGTTTGCGCTATTTCAATGTATTTGGACGTCGTCAAGACCCTAATGGAGCATATGCAGCAGTCATTCCATTGTGGGTGAAATCATTGATCAATCACGAGTGTCCACGCATTAATGGTGATGGTTCTTATTCACGTGATTTTACATATATTGACAATGTCATTGAAGCGAATGAAAAGGCCATGCTTACCCCTACCGACTATATTTGCGAGCATGCAAAGGAATATGGTATTGAATTATTAGACGAACACATAAATTTGGTGTTCAATGTAGCTTATGGGGGTAATACTACACTTAATCAATTGTATGATACCTTACGTCTAAATCTTGCGCAATATGACGCTAAGATAGGCACAATTGAGCCAATTTATGGTCCAAACCGAGCGGGTGATATACCTCATTCTCAAGCCTCTATTCTTAAAGCACGTCGTTTGCTCGCCTATGATCCTCAATACGATGCTGCTCGTGGTTTTGCAGCTGCATGCGAATGGTATTGGAATAATTTGAAGTGATAGAATATGAAAATAGCTATACATAAAAATGATACTATTTATACTCGATATTGGATTGAATATTGCGATAAAAACAATATTGAGTATAAGTTGGTAGATGCTTATGACACTAATATAATCAATATATTGGTCGATTGCGATATCTTTATGTGGTATTTCTCACATTTAGACTATAGAGATATGTCTTTTGCCAAGCAGTTGATATTTTCGCTTGAAGAGTCTGGCAAAATCGTTTTCCCTAACACTAAAACGTGTTGGCATTTTGATGATAAATTAGGGCAAAAGTATCTGTTTGAGTCATTAGGTATTAATTCTGCTACAGCCTATGCTTTCTACGATAAAGCATCTGCTTTGCAATGGGCAAAACAGCAACAATATCCTAAAGTTTTTAAATTGCGGGGTGGTGCTGGTAGTAGTAATGTTATGTTAGCCAAAAATTATCGAGATGCAAAAAAATATATAGTTCGCGCTTTTGGAAGAGGTTATATGCCTTTTAGGGGTGTTGATAATTTGAAAAATACGATTAAATTATATAAAGGAAAAAAAGCAACAATTTATCATTTATTAGTATCTTTGTATAGATGTTTTGTTTATCCGATAAAAGTTTTTAGTAAATTTTTGCCAAAGCAATGTGGATATGCTTATTTTCAAGATTTTATTCCTAATGATGGATTTGATTATCGTGTTGAGGTATGTGGAAATAAAGCCATTGCGTTAGTTCGTTATTGTCGAGAAGGAGATTTTCGTGCTTCAGGAGGGCATAATAATAGTTTTAGTAAAGAATTAATACCTCAAGATGTACTGAAATTATCTTTTGAAATTACAGAAAAATTAGGAATGCAAGCCGCATCGCTTGATTTTGTTAGAGAAAAGCATACGGGAAAGTTATATTTAGTAGAAGTTTCTTATTGTTATGGTCCTGATGTTGATCAGTTTGATTATGGATATTGGACTACTGATGGCGAGTGGCATGGCGAATCTTTTAATGGAATAAATTGGATGATTGAAAGTGCTATAGATGAATTCAAGCAGCGTAAATTATAATGAGTAGCAAATATAAAAATATATTAAGTAATAAAGAGGGAAAGGTTATACTTACAAATTTTTCGTATCTTTTTCTATTGCAAATAGCAGGTTATTTATTTCCACTTTTGACGATGCCATATTTAGCCCGTGTTATTGGAGCTGATGGTTTTGGACGTATAGCAATTGCGTCGGCTGTGATAATGTGGATTCAAACTATTTCGGATTGGGGATTTAATTATACGGCAACACGCGATGTGGCGAAAAATAGAGATGATAAAGATAAAGTATCTCATATCTTATCAAATGTAATATGGGCTAAATTTATTCTATTATTTCTTTCTTTTATTATTTTGCTATTATTGATATATTTTGTTCCAATTTTCCGTGAAAATTATTTAGTTGTTTTAATCACGTTCTTAATGGTTCCTGGACATATTTTGTTTCCAGATTGGTTTTTTCAGGCTTTGGAAAGAATGAAATATATCACGATTCTGAATCTATTGTCAAAATTGTTATTTACGATTGCTATTTTTGTTTTTATTAATGAGAAATCAGATTATATATATCAGCCTTTATTTGTTTCATTAGGATTTATTTTATCCGGTATAATTTCATTATATTATATATTTGTGAAGTGGGGATATAAGTTTTATAAGCCAGAAGTAAAAGGAATATTTGATGCGATAAAAGGTAGCACCGATATATTTATCAATAATTTAGCCCCTAATTTATACAATAGTTTTTCTGTTGTGTTGTTAGGTGTTTATTCAACTCCGCAACAAAATGGTATTTATGACGCAGGTAAAAAGTTTGTAATTATAATTCAGAATTTTATGAATGTTTTTACGAGAGTATTTTTTCCATATTTTTCTCGTAAAAGTCAAGGATATAAGGTTTATGCAGTTTCATCTATTATTTTATCAGCATTTTTAGTTGTATTGTTAATTGTTTTTGCCCCAATATTAATAAATATATTCTTTGGCGGAGAATTTGCTGACTCTGTTATTATTTTGCGAATAACATCAGTTTCTCTGATTTTTTTAATGATGAGTTCTGTTTTTGGTGTTAACTATTTATTGGTTAATGGGTATGACAAAATATTGCGTAATATTACAATACTTTCATCAATTATAGGTTTTGCTTTAGCATTTCCTTTAGTTAAATATTTTGCAGCTTTGGGTGTTGCTATCGTTTATACATTTACAAGCAGCTTGATTGGAATAGGAACTATGATTTATGCTTGTAAGATGAAGAATATAGAATAATTATTATGAATAATTTGTGGGAACCAGAATACAAGAATGATTTGACAATAAAGATTTTTACTTTTTTGTTGAGCCCTCTATTGGGGATGCTATATTCTCTTTATAGGATTCGTACAAAATCTTCTTTTGTTATTTTGTTTTGTGCTTTTACTACTTTAGGTTTCTCATTGGTTGTGCCAGAAACAGAGACAGACAATTATAATTTTGATTCAGTTCGTTATAGAGCTTGGTTTGAAGAAGCAGTAGAAGATAATTTTGCTGACTTTAAAAATAATGTTTCAAATTTTTTATCTTTTGAAGGTGAACATGATTTTTACTCTTCTGTGTTATTTTTTGTTGTTGGTAGATTTTCTGCAAACTACAAAATAATGTTTATGGTGGCAGCTATGGTTTTAGCATTATTTATGTTAAAATCATTACGTTTTTTTATAAATGAAACTAATTATAATTTTTCATTATCCTGTTTGTGTCTTTTGTTTTTATTTATGTTTGCACAAATAGAGAAAGTAGTTGTTTTCAGATTCTATACAGCATATTGGATGGCAATATATGCTATATTTAAATTACTTATTAATGGAGATAGAAAATATTTATTGTTATTGTTGATTACTCCATTAGTTCATGCTTCTTTTTTTGTTTTGTATCCGCTATTGATAGTTTGCTATATATTTCGTAAAAATAATAAAGCAATAGTCTCGTTTTTTGTATTTAGTTTCTTTCTCTCCTTTATTTCTTTAGAGGTATTTACTATATTGTTATCATTTTTACCAGATTCGTTAAACATGCACTATGATTCTTATTTGGATTTGGATTATATCAAAAGAATAAATGAGGGTGGTACGGGCTTTATTTGGGTTGTTCGTCTTTTTGAATTTATGGTACGTATAGTAGTTAACATTATAATTCTAGTTTTTATTCGTAACTATGAAAACAACATAAAAGATACTAAATGCGATGTTTTATATAAATTTTTAGTAATTTTGATGTCGTTTGTAAACTTTGCATTTATGATACCATCGGTTGGAAGCCGTTTTGTTATGTTAGCATTTCCTTGTGTAGCATATATTCTGCTTGTTGGTTTTTATACCCAACGTTATAGAAATTTAATATATCTGTATGCGGGCTTTTTTATATTTATTTTTGCATGTTTGCCTTTTAGTGTTTATCAAGTTCCGTGTTTAAAATTCTATGGTGATTTGTGGGGTTTAGAAATTTTTTTTTCTAGTCCAATTTATTTGTTTATTCAACATGTTTTATAATGATTTCTACTTATGAAGTTATTGTGTTTTATTGATAGTTTAGGTGCCGGTGGAGCTCAAAGACAATTAGTTAACTTAGCAATAGAATTGAAAAAAAGAGGGTATAAAGTTGAATTTTTGTTGTATGAGCACAAAGATTTTTATTTGCCATTATTAGAGTCAGAGGGTATAAATGTCAATTATATCATTGAAGATAGTTTTATAAAGAGAATTTTTAGAGTTCGTAAGTTCATAAGAAAAGGAGATTATGACATAGTTTTATCTTTCCTTGTGCGTGCGACATTTATGGCCGAATTGGCAGCTATTCCATTCAAAAAGTGGAAATTATTTGTTGGAGAACGAAGTACAGATCCTCGTATTGTGAATCAATTTAAATCTCGTATAATTCGTTGGTTGCATATCTTTGCTGATAAAGTAATTTCAAATTCTTATGCAAATGTTGAATTAGTACGTCAAGCTTGTCCTATATTGTCGAAATCAAGGTGCGAGGTTGTGTATAATGCTGTTGATATTAATAAATTTTCATATAATGTAAATTTCGAATTTAAGAAAAACAATAAAATTCGAATTGTAGTTCCTGCAAGTTATAGGTATTTGAAGAATCTACGTGGATTAATAAGAGCTATAGAATTGTTGTCCTCTGAAGAGAGAAAAAAAATAGTTATAGATTGGTATGGACATTCTTTATTAGACGATTCAAAGCAAGTAGATGAATTATATATCAACGAAAAAGGACTTGGAGATGTCATAGTTTTGCATGAAGAAACTCCAAATATTGAAAACGAAATGTCACAAGCCGATTTTATAGGATTATTTAGTCTTATTGAAGGTTTTCCTAACGTAGTATGTGAGGGAATGTTGTTGGGTAAACCAATAATTTGTTCTTCAGTTTCAGATGTGCCATTGATTGTTGAAGATGGAGTTAATGGAATTTTATGTGATCCTAAAGAACCATACTCTATCGCTTCTGCTTTGAGAAAAGCCATTGAAATAAATCCAAATCAAATGAGATTAATCTCTGCTATGAACAGAAAAAAGGCAGAAAAATTGTTTGCATTGGATGTTAATGTTGGAAAATACGAACATATTTTTAATACTAAATAATAATGTATATTCTACTAATTTCACGAGGAATTCCGTCTGACAATGATCCTCAATGGGGATGCTTCGAGCGCGACCAAGCTTTAGCCTTACACAAAGCAGGGCATAAAGTTGTCGTGTTATCAATCGATAGTCGAGCGAAATTTTATTCTACTAAATTAGGCATTTCTCATAAAATTATTGACGGAGTCGATTTCTACAATTTATCTTGCTTCCCTAATGTAATATTCCGACCAATTGCATATCGTATAATGCTATTCCTAATCTCTTGGCAGTTGGATTATCTATATAAAAGAATGCAGAAAACACACGGCACCCCCGATTTAATATATTCTCATTATCTACTCAATTCTTATGCTGCTTTACGACTCAAGAAAAAATACAACCTTCCCTTAGTTGCCATTGAGCATTGGAGCGAGGTGAACAAAGACATTCTAAAATCTTATGTAAAATATTCGGGTGATAAAGTCTATTCCATTGCTGACAAAGTCATAGCCGTATCCGATTCGTTAAAATCAATGCTCAATAAGCATTTCCACGTTGATGCTCTTGTTGTTCACAATCTCGTAGGCGAAGGTTTTGACTATAATCCAACATCTCAACGTTCTACCTTCAATTTTGTCACTGTCGGCAGTCTATTTCACGTAAAAGGCTATGATATCCTAATCGATGCTTTTGCCAAAATTGCTAGTGTAAATAATAATTTCCGCTTAACCATTGTTGGCGATGGCAATCAACGCCCACTATTGCAGCAATTAATAACTAAACATAATCTTCAATCTAAGGTGTCGTTGGTCGGACGTAAATCTCGTGCCGAAGTGGCTGATATTCTACTTAATAGTGATGTTTATGTATCCTCTTCGCGCAATGAAAATTTTTCTGTTTCTGTCCTCGAGGCTCTATCCATAGGTCTGCCTGTAGTTGCCACTATATGTGGCGGTATCAGAGAGTGTATCAACGATTCCAACGGACTATTAGTCCCTACCGAGAATGTCGACCTTTTAAGCGACGCAATGCTCAAAATATCGCAAAATATCTCTAATTACAATCGCGAATCTATTGCTCACGACTTTGAAAATCGCTTCTCAACTACATCAATAGTTAACAAATTAGTATCAATTTTTGAAACCACAATACGCCAATGAAAAATCTAATTATTATAGGCGCCGGAGGTATGGGGCGCGTAATATACGACATGGCGCGCGAATCACACGGCTATGGCGATATTTTCGAAATTAAAGGCTTTATCGACGATAATATCAATGCGCTTGATAATTTCGAAAATTATCCTCCATTGGTAGGCACAATCAAAGACTACGAAATACAACCCGACGACATATTTATTTGTTCTATCGGTGGTGCTTTTCGTCGCGAGTGTATGGAACGCATAATCAACAAAGGTGGCGAATTTATTAGTCTCATTCACAAAACTGCTCGCATCGGCACCAATGTTAAACTCGGCAAAGCCATTATGGTCGGCGCATTCACCACAATTGCCGCCGATGCCGTTGTTGGCGATTATAATTTCATACAATCCTACACCATCATTGGTCACGATGTTGTTATTGGCGATTGGAATCGCATCGACTCTCACGTAATGTTTATCGGTGGTGTCAAAGTGGGCAACAACAATATGATCCACACCTCTGCCGTATTAAATCACGGAGTCGAAGTCGAAGATAATGCCCATATTGGCGCTTGCAGTTTTGTCACACGCAAAGTCGAGTCTGGAACCACCGTATTTGGCAATCCCGCTCGTCGTTTAATGTAATATTATAATGAATAAATTATTAGAAAACAAAGTCTGTATCATCACTGGTGCCGCTCAAGGCATCGGTCGTGCAATTGCCGAACAATTCGCACACGATGGTGCAATCGTTTATGCTTGCGACCGACAAGATGGCGCTATGGACGATTGGGCTAAAAATCTTAATCAAACTCACTCAACTATCATAAAACCTCTATATTTCGATGTCACCGATGCTACTGCTGTCAAAAATGCGTTTATGACTATTTTCAAGCAAGAGGGTAGAATCGATTCTCTTGTCAACAATGCTGGCGTCGTTTTTAATCGCAAAATCGGAATGATTCTCCGCGAAGAGACCGAACTAATGTTCCGTGTCAACGTAATAGCTGTGTTAGAAATGATACAACTCATCTCTCGTCTTATGGCACGCACTGGTGGCGGTTCTATCGTCAACATTGCTTCTGTTACAGCGGTCTTAGGTTCTCCTGGTCAAGTGGCATATTCTGCTACTAAAGGCGCAATCATCTCTATGACTAAATCCGCAGCTAAAGAGCTCGCATCTCAAAACATACGTGTCAACGCCGTAGCCCCAGGCATTGTTCGCACCGAACGTTTCGAAGAACTTTATCAAGCTAGTGGCGACAAAATCGACGAACGTATCAGCCGCATAGCTCTTGGCCGCCTCGGTTCGCCTCAAGACATTGCTCACGCCTGTGCCTTCTTAGCTTCCGATCGCTCTACCTATATCTCTGGCCAAATTCTTGGCGTAGACGGTTGTGCTTCTATCTAACTCTCCGAATACTCACTTTCAGTGTGTATTTACAAAAAAAAATATATAATTAATCATGATATTAAATTTAACCGAAAAACCAACCAATTCCATAGCTGCAATCGACTCAGATCTGCAACAATTGACATATGGCGAATTAGTCGATTTTTCAACTACAATATCTCAATACGTCCCACAGCGAACTCTAATATTTATCCTTGCCGAAAACAATATTGGAGGCATCGCATGGACCATATCGTCCATCGCGGCAGGCATCGTGCCTCTAATCCTTAATGCACACACTGATCCCGATCTCCTCAACACTCTAATATCTACCTATAATCCTCAATATTTGTGTGCTTCTACTCAATCCGAAGGCGAAAATATCATCTCTTCCTACGGCTATACACTATATAAGTTACATAATAATCCAATACAACTACATCCCGAACTATCGCACCTTCTCCCTACATCAGGTTCAACCGGCAGTCCTAAACTCGTACGTCATAAATACCTCAACATCGAAGCCTCTGCGCTCAACATATCAACTTTTTTCGAACTGCACGATGCCGTACGCCCACTCCTGGTTTTGCCGCTCTATTATACTATGGGTTTGTCCGTAGTATTCAGTCATTTATATGTTGGTGCAACTATTCTTATAACCAATCTCTCAATGACCGACCCTAAGTTTTGGTCTTTCCTCAAAGAGCAACGTGCAACAAGTTTCACTGGGGTGCCTTATAGCTTCGAAATCCTCAATCTGATGCGCTTTTGGCGAATGGATTTGCCTGATTTAGAACTATTAACTCAAGGTGGAGGCAAATTATCTACAAAACTAAATCTCAAATTTGCCGAATACTGTCGCGATAACAACAAACGCTGGATTGCCACCTACGGACAATCCGAAGGCACTGCTCGTATGGCATATCTTCCGCCCGAATTGGCTGTCGACAAGTGTGGTAGTATAGGTCGAGCCGTTCCAAATGGCGAACTTTTCTTAATCGACGAAGATGGCAACACCGTAACAACTCCTAACACCGAAGGCGAAATGTGCTATCGTGGTGCTAATGTTACTATGGGATATGCTCACAATCAGCAGGATTTGCTTCTTGGCGACGAAAATAACGCACTCCTTCGCACTGGCGATTTAGCCTATCGCGACAACGATGGTTGCTATTATATCGTTGGTCGTAAAGGTCGCTTCCTCAAACTCTTTGGTATGCGTGTCGGTTTGGATGAATGTGAACAAATCATCAAATCCAAATTCTCTATCGAATGTGCCTGCGTTGGCACCGACGACAAAATGATTATCTACATCACTAGTGATCCATACAAACAACAAGTTAAGGACGAATTAGTCGATAAAACCAAAATTGTCGCCTCGGCATTCGAAGTCCGCGTTATAAACGAAATACCTAAAAATCAAACTGGTAAAATATTATATAGCAAATTAGAACAATAAGAATATGGAAAATCTCGAAAAACTAACAAATCTATTCGTCGAAGTGTTCAACGTCGACGCATCTCTTATCAACGACAATTTTGGCAAAGACACTGTCGAAACTTGGGACTCAGTTCATCAACTCAACATCATTGCTTTGTTAGAAGAATATTTCGACCTTCTTCTCGAGCCTGAAGACATTATGGCTTGCACTTCATTTGCCAAAGCAAAAGAAATCTTACGTAAAAACGATGTCGAAATCTAATCCCTATGAGACGTAAACTCTGGAGTTTTATCGTTCGCATATACCCAGCATTTTTGCGCAAAATGTATGGCATGCACATTGGCGACAATTGTGTCATATCGTGGTCTGCTCATCTCGACAAATCCATCAACCCCAAGGGCATACACATTGGCGATAATGTTTGGATTTTGCGTGGTGCTATGATATTGGCTCACGACCATTGTCGTAAACTCAAAACCGATGTTAAAATCGGCAACAACTCTGTCATCGGCATCAATTCTGTCATTATGCCTGGTGTTGTCATTGGCTCTAATGTTGTGGTTGGGGCTTGTTCCGTAGTCACAAAAAACGTCCCAAGTGGTTCTATTGTTGTAGGCAATCCTGCCAAAATAATCAAATCTGGTATAACTGTTAACGATAGAGGTCAAATTGTAGAATAATGTATAGCAACTATATCAAACGAATATTAGATTTTTGTATAGCTTTCACTGCTCTCTCTCTTTTATGGCCTATACTTTTGGTCATAACTATATTTTTGCATTTTGCCAACAAAGGCGCTGGCGCATTTTTCACTCAAGAGCGACCAGGCAAAAATGCAAAGATTTTCAAAGTGATAAAATACAAAACTATGACCGACGAGCGCGATGCCGATGGTAAACTCCTGCCTGATGCTCAGCGTCTTACTCGAATCGGTAAAATTGTGCGCTCTCTTTCTATCGACGAGTTGCCTCAGTTAATCAATGTCTTAAAAGGCGATATGAGCTTTGTGGGTCCACGCCCTCTGCTAGTCAAATATCTCCCTCTTTACTCTAAAGAGCAAATGCGCCGCCACGATGTTCGCCCTGGCATCACCGGCTGGGCTCAAGTCAATGGCCGCAATGCTATTACTCACACCAAAAAGTTCGAATATGATGTTTGGTATGTCGACAATATCTCCTTCACGCTCGATCTAAAAATATTGTTTTTAACTGTCAAAAAAGTATTTGTTCGCGAAGGCATCTCGGGCGAGGGTATTGCCACTGCCGAAACCTTCGATGGAACTAACTAAATTGCATCTGATTATGAATAAAAAAATATGGCTTTCGCTCGCTCATATGTCGGGCCGCGAACAAGACTTCATCAAAGAGGCTTTCGATACTAATTGGGTTGTCCCTCTCGGACCTAATGTCAATGGTTTCGAGGCTGATTTAGAGCAATATATTGGCGAGAATAAACACGTGGTTGCCCTTTCTGCTGGCACTGCAGCCTTGCATCTTGCGCTCATTATGCTTGGCGTTAAGGCTGGTGATGAAGTGATATGCCAAAGCTTCACATTTGCCGCTTCTGCCAATCCTATCACTTACCTTGGCGCGACTCCTGTTTTTGTCGATAGCGAGTTAGATACTTGGAATATTGATTCCCAATTGCTCGAGCAAGCTATCATCGACCGCAAAGCCGCAACTGGCAAATATCCCAAAGCCATAATCCCTGTCCATCTCTATGGTATGCCTGCCAAAATGGACGAAATTATGGCAATTGCTAATCGTTATAATATCCCTGTTCTCGAAGATGCTGCCGAAGCTCTTGGCTCTAAATACAAAGGCCAATATTGTGGCACTTTTGGCAATTATGGCGTCTTATCTTTCAATGGCAACAAAATGATTACCACCTCTGGAGGTGGGGCATTGGTCACTCCTACTGCCGAAACCAAACAGCGCGTAATGTTCTATGCCACTCAAGCTCGCGAAAATGCGCCTCATTATCAACACGAAGAAATAGGATATAACTATCGTATGAGCAATATTTGCGCTGGCATCGGACGCGGTCAGATGTATGTCCTTGACGAGCACGTTGCTCGTCGTCGAGAGATACATTCTCTATACACCGAACTCCTCAAAGACGTCGAAGGCATCACTGTTATGCAACGCCATTCTGCCGACTACGATTCTAATTTCTGGCTCACTTGCATCCTTGTCGACCCCGAAAAGGCTGGTTTCTCTCGCGAAGATTTGCGTCTAAAAATGGACGAACAGCAAATCGAAACTCGCCCTCTCTGGAAACCTATGCACCTTCAACCCGTTTTTGCTAACGTTCCTATGTATGTCAATGGCGTCAGCGAATCTCTCTTCAACTACGGCCTATGTCTCCCTTCTGGTCCTATGTGCACCGACGACGACATTCGCCGTGTCGCTAAAGTCATTACTTCTTATAAATAAAATAAATCAACGCATTAAGAAAGTTTTCTTGATGCGTTTATTTGTTATATACAAAATTATTTGTAACTTTGCATAGTTTGAATAAATATATTTATATATGAAAATAGCAGTAGCCGGTACAGGATACGTTGGCTTGTCAATAGCAACATTATTGGCTCAACATCAAGAGGTTGTAGCTGTTGATATCGTGCCCGAACGTGTCAACCTAGTCAATCAACGCATATCTCCTATCCAAGATGAATATATCGAGAAATTTTTTCTCGAAAAATCTCTTAATCTAACTGCCACATTAGATGCCGAAATGGCTTATCGCGATGCCGAGTTCGTAGTCATCGCCGCCCCAACCAACTACGACCCTCAAAAAAACTTCTTCGATACCTCTGCTGTCGAAAATGTTATTCAGTTGGTTATGAAGTACAACCCTAATGCCGTGATGGTCATCAAATCTACCATCCCCGTAGGCTTCACTGCCAATGTGCGTCAAAAATATAATACCGATAAAATCATATTCTCACCTGAATTCCTTCGCGAGTCTAAAGCTCTCTACGACAATCTCTACCCATCTCGCATAATTGTCGGTACCGACATGTCCAACCCTCATCTCGTCGAAAAAGCAAAAGTTTTTGCTAAACTACTTCAAGAGGGGGCTATAAAGCAAGATGTCGAAACTCTTTTTATGGGATTCACCGAAGCCGAAGCTGTCAAACTCTTTGCCAACACCTATTTAGCACTTCGTGTATCGTTCTTTAACGAACTCGACACTTATGCCGAACTCAAAGGGCTTAACACTCAACAAATCAACGATGGCGTATGTCTCGATCCTCGCATCGGTTCGCATTACAACAATCCATCCTTTGGCTATGGTGGATATTGCTTGCCTAAAGATACCAAACAACTCCTTGCCAACTACGAAGACGTACCGCAAAACCTCGTTAAAGCCATCGTCGATAGCAACCGTACGCGCAAAGATTTCATCTCCGATCGTGTCCTCGAACTCGCTGGTTACTACAGCTATACTAATAATAGTTACAACGTAGCCCAAGAGCGCGAATGCGTCATTGGTGTCTATCGCCTCACTATGAAAAGCAATTCCGACAACTTTCGCCAATCCTCAATTCAAGGCGTTATGAAACGCGTCAAAGCCAAAGGCGCAAAGGTCATTATCTACGAGCCTACATTGCAAGATGGCACAACATTCTTTGGCAGTTTAGTCGTTAATGATTTAGCTAAATTCAAGGCGATGTGTAATTCGATTATTGCTAATCGCTACGATAGCGTGCTCGACGATGTAGCAGAAAAAGTCTACACTCGCGACATATTCAAACGCGACTAATTTCATACTCCAAAAATACACACTCTCATTGTGTATTCGCTCTTTAAAAATCCAAAATTTAAATATACCATAGAGCAACCTGCAAGCAACCCTCACCGAACCCTAAAAATACACACTCACAGTGTGTATTCATTCTGAATAATGACAATAAAAAATCCAAAAATAGAGCTATTAAGCCCTGCTAAGAATCTCGAAGTAGGCATTGCCGCCATCAATCATGGTGCCGACGCTGTCTACATCGGGCCCTCTCAATTTGGTGCACGCGTGGCGGCTGGCAATTCTGTTTCCGATATTGCTCAATTGGTCGAATATGCCCACAAATATTACGCCCGTGTCTATGTCACTCTCAACACTATTCTAAAAGACGACGAATTAGAGCCAGCTCGTCTCTTAGTCAATGATTTATACAACGCAGGCGTCGATGCTCTCATCGTGCAAGATATGGCTCTATTGCAAATGGATCTTCCTCCTATCGCTCTTCACGCCAGCACTCAATGCGACACTCGCACTGTCGAAAAGGTCCGATTCCTCGAGCAATGTGGCTTCGAGCAAGTTGTCCTTGCCCGCGAAACCTCTCTCGACACTATGCGCCAAATGTCCGAGCAAACCAATGTTGCCCTCGAGGCTTTTGTCCACGGTGCTCTATGTGTCTCATATAGTGGACAATGCTATCTTAGCGAAGCTGCTCGTGGTCGCAGTGCCAATCGTGGAGCGTGTGCGCAGATGTGCCGTTTGCCTTACGACCTCATTGATGGCGAGGGCAATACAATAGTTGCCAAAAAACACCTCTTGTCTCTTAAAGATTTCGACGCATCTCGCCATATTGCCGAGATGATCAACGCTGGCATCACCTCTTTCAAGGTCGAAGGCCGCCTCAAAGATATCGATTACGTAAAAAACATCACTGCCTATTATCGTCGCCAATTCGACGCAATCCTCGAAGGCTCACCTCGCCGTGCATCTTCATCTGGCAAAACTACTTTTTTCTTCGAGCCTAACCCAAAAAAGACCTTCTATCGTGGTGCTACCGACTATTTCCTCGAAGGCCGCAAGCGCGACATTTGGTCATTCGACACCCCTAAATCTTTGGGCGAACCTATTGGCAAAGTCAAAGACGTATGGCGCAATGCATTGAGCATTAACACAAAATCCGTTATTGCCAATGGCGACGGATTATGCTATCTCAACAAAAAAGGCGAGTTCGAAGGCTTTCGTGTCAACAAAGTAGAGTCGGGCAGACTCCTTCCGCTCACTATGCCTAAAATCGAGAAAGGCACACTTGTCTATCGCAATTCTGATGTCGCTTTCGAGCGTATTTTAACAGGCAAAACCGCCGAACGTAAAATCTCTATTGACCTAAAAGTTTCTTTACATTCTGCTCCTTGCTCTTTGCTCCTTTCTGCAGTCGACTCCGATGGTGTCTCTACTTCAATCACTGTTGATTATGTAGGCGACAAAGCCAATAATCCCGACAAAATGCTCGACACTTGGCGTACTCAGTTATCTAAATTAGGTGGCACAATCTTTGAATCTCATACAATCGACCTCTCTGCGCTAAACGAGCCTCTCTTCATCCCTGTATCTCAAATAGCCGAGTGGCGCCGTCAGTTAGTCGAACTCCACGAGGCTAATCGCTCAAAAGCCTACAAACGTTTATTAATCGAAATACAACCAACTACTCATCAATACGTTACTGCTGATTTAGATTATCGTGCAAATATCTATAATTCTCAAGCAAAAGCCTTCTATGAGCAACACGGTTGTAATGTTAAGCAAATGGCATTCGAACAACTACATCAGCCTAATGCTGAGCTTATGCGCACCAAACATTGCATTCGTTACGCCCTTGGAATGTGTAAAAAAGAGAACCCAAAATCACAGATCAAAGAACTATACATCCAAAACGGCACCGACCGCTTCCGTCTCGAATTCGATTGCCGCAACTGCGAAATGATCATAAAACAAGGTTAGATCAAAAGCGAAGCAAAAATCATAAGCGAAGCGAATAATTTTTGCGATAAGCGAGAGTAGAGTCAAGCTTGCTTAAACTATACCGAGCGAAGCAAAAATCATAAGCGAAGCGAATAATTTTAATTCTTAATTCTTAATTCTTAATTCTCTACATATGGAACATCAAACACCAACGCCTCACATTGGGGCTAAATACGGCGAAATCGCTAAAACAGTATTTATGGCAGGCGACCCATTGCGCGCTAAATTCATGGCCGAACGCTATCTCGAAAATCCAGTGCAATTCAACAACGTGCGTGGCATGCTTGGCTTCACAGGCACCTACAAAGGCCATCGCGTCTCTATTATGGGTCACGGTATGGGTATCCCTTCTATCGGCATTTATTCATACGAGTTATTCAATTTCTACGACGTAGACACAATCGTGCGCGTAGGCTCTGCCGGAGCCTATCACAAAGACCTCCACATTGGCGATATTGTTATCGCTCTTGGCGCTTGTACTAATAGCAACTACGCTTCGCAATACAATCTTCCTGGCACTTTTGCCCCTATTGCCGACTTCGCATTAGCGCGCAAAGCTGTCGAAAAAGCCGAAGAGTTTGGTTATCGTTATATGGTGGGCAACATCTACTCAAGCGACGTGTTCTACGAAGACACTCCATCTGCCGAACAATGGGCTCGTATGGGCGTTCTCGCTGTCGAAATGGAAGCCCCTGCTCTCTATTGCAATGCAGCTCGTGCTGGCAAACGTGCTCTCGTCATTTGCACTATTTCAGACTGTATCTTCACTGGCGAAGTCACAACTCCAGAAGAGCGCCAAACTTCATTTACAAATATGATGGATGTAGCTCTTGGCTTGTTGGATTAAGTGTTTGTTTAAAAAACAAAAAAAGAGGCTGACATTATGTCAGCCTCTTTTTTGTATGCTTTAATTATGCAAGAATTTCTTCTACAGGAGTATAAGGCATATTGAATGCTTCGCTAACAGCTTTGAAACATATCTTACCATCTACTACATTAAGACCTTTAGCCAAACCAGCATCAGCACGACAAGCTTCTTTCCAACCCATATTGGCGATACGGATAGCATAAGGGAGAGTAGCATTGCCAAGTGCGTTAGTTGAAGTCATAGGCACAGCACCAGGAATGTTAGCTACGCAGTAGTGAACGATACCATCAACTTCGAAGATAGGTTCAGAGTGAGTAGTAGGGTGTGATGTTTCGAAACAACCACCTTGGTCAATGGCTACGTCAACCATTACTGAACCTGGTTGCATCAATTTGAGCATATCACGAGTGATGATATGTGGAGCTTTAGCGCCAGGAATAAGTACTGAACCAATAACAAGGTCAGTATGAGGCAACTCTTGCTCGATGTTGTATTGTGAAGAGTAAAGAGTACGCACGTTTTTAGGCAACATATATTCCAATTGACGGAGACGTGGAAGCGAAATATCAGTAATAGTTACGTTAGCTCCCATACCTGCAGCCATAAGAGCAGCATTGTAACCAACGATACCGCCACCGAGAACCAATACGCGAGCAGCACGCACACCTGGCACACCGCCTAATAACATACCTTTACCGCCTTGTGGTTTTTCGAGGAAACGAGCACCTTCTTGTGTCGCCATACGACCAGCAACTTCAGACATAGGTTGGAGCAATGGCAATACACCATCTTTTACTACAGTTTCATAAGCCAAGCAGATAGCACCTTGTTTGATCATAGCGTCAGTCAATTCGCGTTCGCAAGCAAAGTGGAAATAGGTAAACAATAATTGACCTTTACGGATGAGAGGATATTCGTAAGCGATAGGTTCTTTTACCTTATAAATCATTTCGGCAATAGCATACACATCTTCTATAGTAGGAAGAATAGTGGCACCAGCAGTGCGATATTCATCATCAGTGTAACCGCTACCGAGGCCAGCAGTTGCTTGTACATACACAGTGTGACCATTTTTTACTAATTCACGAACAGCTGCAGGGTTAGCACCTACGCGGTTTTCGTTGTTTTTGATCTCTTTAGGAATACCGATAATCATAATAATAGATTTTTTGTTAGGTTATTTAGTTGTGTTAATTTTGTGGCACAAAAGTACTATAAAATATTTTTTGTTGTATCTTTTATTTAATATTTTTTTTATGTTTTTCAACATGTATTGATTTCGTTCTTTTTTAAGTTGAATATTCTAGTTTTGATGATAATGATTTGTTTTATAGTTGTTTAAATTGTAATTAAAAAATGTTAAATATATTTTTGTTTCAGTTTATATGTGGATTTTTTCTTTATTTAAAAAAAATATGTTATCTTTGCACACTAAAAAAATCGTAGAAAATGTACAAAAGAGATGAATTAAAGCAGTTAAAAACTGATTTTTGGAATGGTTTTGCTGATTATTGTAATACTATTCCGCGTTTAACTAATAAGAAGCAGAAGTTCTTGCTTTATAATACTAGGTTAAAAGGTACGGAGTTGAAGTTTGTGGTAGAACGTCATTTTGTTGCTGTGGTTTTGGAGGTGAATCATGTGAATTATGAGCGTAGAATTGAACTTTTTGATCATTTCAAGGCTTGTCGTTTGTTGTTTGAGGAGGCGTTTGACGGGATGAGTGTAGTATATGAACCATTTTATTGTTTAGAAACAGGTAAGGAGGTTTGTAGAATTTATGTGGCGATGGGGGATTTGGGGGGTAATAATAAGGAATTGGATTTCCATCGTCGTGACGATTGGTCTCGTTTTTACGTTTTTATGGCACGTAATATGATGCGTCTTGAGCGTGTTTTTAATCAGGCAAAGCAGGCTATTGCTGATTAAGCTTTTTTGTTATTTTTACTTGAGATGTAAAAGGTCTGGAGGATTGTTTTTTTTGAGGGTGGGTAAGTTGAGAGTTGCTTAAATATAGGGTTGTTCTATGGAGTAGGGTTGTTTGAATTTTGTTTGTGGTGATTGGTTGTGTATTTTTATGTTTTGAGATAAAAAAAGCTGACTTATAGCATAAGTCAGCTTTTTTACTTTGTATTTTGTTTATCATTCGAAGAGCTTGTTGAAGTCGTCTACTGAAATTTCAGTTTCAACTACTTTTACGCTATTGCGGATAATAGCGAATACTTTGTCTTCGAGAGCTTTTTCTGCCATGTTTTGTACAGTTTCTTTTTTGCTCAACATTTCTTTTGCATAGTTGTCGAGGATATCGTCTGGCACTGAAGTCATACCATATTGAGCGAATTGGATTTTAGCCATGCGACGAGCGAAAAGGTTGATATCTTCGCGTTCAACTTTGATGTCGTTAGCTTTAACTACTTTGTTTTTGAAGAGGTACCATTTGAGGTCAGCGAGCATGAGGTCGAAATCCTTCTCAACTGTTTCTTCAGTCATGTTAGGGTTAGTAGCAAGTACCCAACGTTTCAAGAACTCAACTGGGAATGTGAGTTTGTCGAGTTTTTTAGTGAAGTGTTCTTTTGCATCGATGCCGAATTTGTATTCAGAGTCTTCTTTGTAAGATTCTTTGATGCCTTCTGCAACTTTAGCACGGAATTCTTCTTCTGTTTTCACTGTGCCTTCACCATATACTTTGTTGAACAAAGATTCGTCGATTGCTGATTCTTCGTAGTGAGTGATAGAAAGAATTTCGTATTGGAAGTCGCAGTTGATGTTAGCAGCTTCTTCTTTAGTGATTTTGAGCATTGAAGATATTTCTGCTTCGTTTTCGAATGCTTTGCGTGGGTTGAAGCGAACTACGCTATTAACTTTAGCATTAGCGAAGATGGCTTTTTGGTCTTCATCTTTCATGTAAGCAGAAGAGAGAACAGCATCTTCTACTTTGATACCACCTTCAACAACGTTGCCTTCAGCATCGAGTTGGAGCATAGTACCTTTGAGCATGTCT
>JAZRCE010000110.1:0-4481 GCA_045635445.1 Candidatus Aphodosoma sp. | reverse complement strand
AATACACCATACTCGACAACGGCAAACGCATTGTGCTTCAACCTGGTATCATCGGCCAACGCGTCAACGAACTCCTTGCCCCTTTCGGTCGCAAGTTCGGTCCCGACCCCGCCTCTATCAAGAGTGCTATGGTAGGTGGCATCATCTCCAACAACGCCTCGGGTATGTCGTGTGGTATCCACGCTAATAGCGACAAAATGTTGCTATCAGTGCGCATAATTCTCTCTGATGGCACTATTCTCGACACCGGCAACTCTCAAAGCCGCGAAGCTTTCCGCCAATCGCATCCCGAATTCATCTCTCGCATCGAGGCTCTACGCGACCAAACTCGTGCCAATCAAGCTCTCACCGACCGTATTCGCTCTAAATATAGTATCAAGAACGTTACGGGTCTCAACATACTTCCGTTCATCGAACACGACGACCCTTTCGACATCATTGCCCACCTTATGGTTGGCTCTGAAGGCACTCTCGCATTCCTTGCCGAAGCCACTATGACCACTCTGCCTATCCTACCTCACTCGGCAAGTGCGCTCATCTATTTTCCCGACACTCGCAATGCTTGTGGCGCAGTTATTCGCCTCAAACAAAACCCTGTGTCGGCAGTCGAACTATTTGATTATAAAGCCCTTTGCTCTGTCAAAGATAGCGTAGAAGATTTCGAGCAACTCCCTGCCACCACAATGGCACTTCTCATCAAGGTGGAGGCTGAAACCGAGAGCGAACTCAACTCGCAAATCGACACAGTCAACCAAACCATTGCCGAGTTCCACACTCTTCGACCTCACGCCTTTACGTCCGACCCTGCCACTGTCACTCAATATTGGGCTATCCGTTCTGGCATCTTCCCATCGGTGGGCAGTATGCGCCCCGTTGGCACCACTTGTCTCATCGAAGACGTGGCTTTCCCTATCCACCATCTTGTCGAAGCTACCGAAGAGCTACAACAACTTCTCGAGCATCACCACTACGACGATGCTGTTATCTATGGTCATGCCCTTGAAGGCAACTACCATTTCATCATCAACCAACGCTTTGACTCTCAAGCCGAAATCAATCGCTACGAGGCTCTTATGGACGATGTTGCTCTCCTCGTTGTCGACCACTACGATGGCTCGCTCAAAGCCGAGCACGGCACTGGGCGCAATATGGCTCCTTATGTCGAACGCGAATGGGGCACCGATGCTTTCAGCCTTATGAAAGAGGTGAAACATCTTTTCGACCCTCGCAATATATTCAATCCGGGCGTTATTTTCAACGACGACCCTAAGTGCCACATATCCAATCTCAAACCACTCCCTCAATGTCATCCACTCATCGACCGATGCATCGAATGTGGTTTCTGCGAGGTCAACTGCGTCACTTGTGGGTTCTCGCTATCTTCACGCCAACGCATTGTGGTTCAGCGCGAAATCGCTCGTCTACAACAATCTCACGAAGATAATGCTCGCCTCCATCAGCTCATCAAAGAATTCCGATATTTAGGCAATGTCACATGTGCTGGCGACGGACTCTGCTCTACCTCTTGTCCTATCAAAATCAACACAGGCGAACTCATCCACGTTGTCCGCGAACGCGAAATCGAACAAAGCCGCATGGCTCAGTCTATTGGCAAATTCGCTGCCAACCATCTCGGTGCTATCGAATCTACACTCGGTGTCGGACTCCGTCTTGTATCTGCAGCGCATTGGTTGTTAGGCGATAAACTTATGTCATCCATAGCTCGTGGTCTCCACTATGGCACAGGTCAACTCATCCCACTTTGGACACCAGCTATGCCTCGCGCCACTCGACGCCCAAAAATAAAAACAACAAAACAAAATAATTCTCAATTCGATAAAGTTGTCTACTTCCCATCGTGCATCAATCAAACTATGGGCACTGCCAAACACGACCCCAACCAAACTCCGTTAATGCAAAAGACCGTGCAACTACTCGAAAAAGCAGGCTTCGAAGTCATCTTCCCAGAGAATATGAACAACCTCTGCTGTGGCACAATATGGGAGAGCAAAGGTATGCCCGAACTCGCCGACCAAAAGTCAGCCGAACTCGAACGTGCACTACTCAAAGCCTCCGACAATGGCACCTACCCTGTACTCTGCGACCAATCGCCTTGCCTCTATCGTATGCGCCACACTATCAAGGGGGTAAATATGTACGAGCCAGTAGAATTCATACTTAAATTCGTTGCCGACCGACTCAATTTCACGCCTATCAACGACACCATCACCGTGCACACCACTTGCTCAACTACCAAGATGGGCTTGAAGTCCGACCTCATCCGCCTTGCCGAAATGTGCTCAACATCGGTTGTAGTGCCACAAGAGGTAGGTTGCTGTGGATTTGCAGGCGACAAAGGATTCACCCATCCCGAAGTTAACGCATGGGCACTACGCAAACTGCGTCCACAAATCGAAAAACACGGAATAACAGCAGGTTACTCCAACTCTCGCACATGCGAAATTGGTCTAACAACCAACAGTGGCGTACCTTTCCAAAACATTATCTATCTCGTTGATAAAGTAACAACAAAAAAATAACAAAAAAAAGAATGACCCCAAAAAACAAGGTCATTCTTTTTTTATCAATTATCTTCAAGCATAGCTTGTGTAATATTCAAATTCAGTTCATCTCCATTTTTATCGACAAATCGGTACTGCAAAAATCCCAAATCCTGAACAGGCAATATCCTAATACCCCATCCATACTTCATCTTCCATTTCAGAAGTTGCGAAGGTAACCCCTTGTTAATGAAAGCTGCCACATAAGGATGCAAATGTATTGTGAATCGCGATGTTTTATACACATCTTTCACCAACTCAATCTTCTCTTCCAATTGATCAGTAAAAAGTATCGATGGTTTCGCTTTTCCCGTACCGAAACAAGTAGGGCAAGTCTCCGTTGTATCAACCTCAAGAGCAGGACGCACACGCTGACGAGTAATCTGCATCAACCCAAACTTACTTAGTGGCAATATATTATGGCGAGCTCGGTCAGCACTCATCAATTGTTGCATATGTTCAAACAGCTGATTACGATTAGCACCTTCTGTCATATCAATAAAATCGACCACAATAATCCCCCCCATATCGCGCAAACGCAATTGGCGAGCAATCTCAGTCGCAGCAGCCATATTCACCTCAATGGCATTCTCCTCTTGAGTTTGATTTGCTTTCGTTCTAGTGCCACTATTCACATCAATAACGTGCATAGCCTCGGCCTTATCCATAATCAAATAAGCCCCACGCTTAAACGACACGGTACGACCAAACAACGATTTTATCTGCTTCGTAATAGCAAAATTATCAAATATAGGAAGTTCACCATCATAGAGTTTCACTATATTTTTAAGTTCAGGAGCAATCATTTCGACATACGAAACAACCTCTTCATAAACCGATAGCGAATTGACATGAATTGCCTCAAAAGCAGGAGTAAACAAGTCACGCAATATCGACACCGTACGACTACTCTCTTCCATCAACAATGAGATGCCTTTAGCACGACGCAATTCATTGACCACCTTTTGCCAACGTTTTTCCATTGCTTTTAATTCACTATCAAGTTCTGCAACTCGCTTCTCCTCTGCTACGGTACGAATTATCACACCAAACAATGGTGATTTAATACTTTGCACCAATTTACGAAGTCGCACACGTTCTTCACTAGACTTTATCTTTTGCGATACAGATACTTTATCCCCTAAAGGCAACAATACCATATTACGACCTGCGATACTAATCTCACCTGTCAAGCGCGGACCTTTGGTATTAATAGGTTCTTTAACTATCTGAACCATTATAAATTGTCCTTGTTGCAACACATCTTTGATCTGCCCATCTTTTGGCAAATCAGGCATACGCTTCACCTTTGGCTCATGCTTGCGATCATCCAGTATTTGATGAACATAATTGTTGAATGTCAAAAACTGAATACCAAGGTCGTGATAATGAATAAAAGCCTCTTTTTCAGAACCTATGTCGATAAATGCAGCATTCAGTCCTGGCATAAGTTTTTTCACCCTACCAAGATAGATATTACCCACAACAAAAGACTGTTGCAGTGTATCTTTATTAAGTTCGACCAAATTTTTATCTTCAAGAAGTGCTATAGCTATTTGATCGTTCTGCGCATTTATTACTAATTCTTTTTGCATAATTTTGTTAAGTTGAATATTCTAGCCTTTATAGAAAAGCCAGACACACAACTGCGTAAATAAAAAAAACAAATTTAAAGCACTGGCATTAGAGTGCCAAGTTTCTCTAAATTTGTTTTTATTGTTCATAAGACTAACCGTAAAGATTATTTTTTCTTTTTATGACGGTCTTTTCTTAGTCTTTTTTTACGTTTGTGTGTAGACATTTTATGTCTTTTACGTTTTTTTCCGCTTGGCATAGCTTATATGTTTTTAAAATTGTTAATAAAAAATTCCTTAATTTTTAAAATTATTTTACTTTAGCAGTAAATTCTTTTGAAGGTTT
>JAZRCE010000109.1:0-2874 GCA_045635445.1 Candidatus Aphodosoma sp. | reverse complement strand
TATGAAGCATTGAAAGGTGGCAAACAAATCGGTACTACCAAAAAAGGTATCGGTCCTGCTTATTGCGACAAATATAGCCGTGTAGGCATCCGTATTGGCGACCTTATCGACCCTGAATATTTCGCAGAACGCCTTCGTGATGCGCTCACACAAAAGAATGTAGAACTTCGTGCCTTAGGTCTTGAAGAGATGGATTTCGATACTCTTTACAAAGAATTCCTTGCCTATGGCGAAGTGCTTCGTCCATATATTTGCGACACATCAATCCTCTTGAATAAAGAGATAGAAGAGGGTAAAAAAGTGTTGTTCGAAGGCGCTCAAGGCGTGATGCTTTGTATCGAAAATGGTACATATCCATTCGTGACATCATCATCGCCAACAGCAGCAAGCGTACCTCTCGGAGCAGGCGTAGCACCACGCTACATCAATCGCGCACTCGGTATCTGCAAAGCCTATACAACACGCGTAGGTGCAGGCCCGTTCCCTACAGAATTGGAAGGCGAATTGGCTGACTACATCCGCGAACGTGGTCACGAGTATGGCACCGTCACAGGTCGTCCACGCCGTGTAGGTTATCTCGATGCAGTAGGACTTCGTCATGCATGCCGTATTTCTGGTATCAACTATTTGAGCATTATGCTGTTCGATGTGCTTACAGGCGTTGAAACATTGAAAATTTGCACAAGCTATGAACTCGATGGTAAAGAGATTGATTATGTGCCTGCAACACTTAGTGCATTAGAACGTTGCAAACCAATCTATATTGAAATGGAAGGTTGGAAAGAAGAGATTGAAGACGTTCGCGACTTCGATGCACTTCCAGCAGCAGCCAAAGCATATCTTCGTAAAATCGAAGAATTGACTAATACAGAGATTGCTGTAGTTAGTGTAGGTCCTGATCGTACACAAACGATCATGATAAAAGATATTTTTTAAAATAGAAAAGGCGCGACATTGAGTTGCGCCTTTTTATTGTGTATAATAGTTATAAAAAAAAGGATGATTTCAATTGTGAAATCATCCTTTTATGTTTTAAAAAATTGATTATTCTTCTGTAGCTGTAGCTTCTTCTGTAGCAACTTCAGCAGGGAGTTCTTCTGTTGCAGCATCGTCGAAACCTGCAGGTGCTTGAGCTGGCATTTCTACTTGGTCAGCAATTTCTGATGTAGTAGTAGGAGCGTCAGTTTTGTGGAAAGCAGTTGCCAAAACGCAAAGAACAACGATAATACCGATAAGAGTCCAAGTTGTTTTTTCGAGAAAATCGGTTGTTTTGCGCACACCCATGATTTGGTTTGATGATGCAAAGTTAGCTGCAAGTCCACCACCTTTTGAGTTCTGTACCAATACGATAAGAATCAAAATAATAGCAAGAATAACAATTAAAATTGTAAGTAGTGAATACATTTTTTACTGTTTTTTATTATGATTATTTATTATTGTTTCAAGGAATTTTATTTGAAGTGCAAAGTTAGCACTTTTTTTTGGATTATTCAAACTTATTGCCCTTAAAATTTCAATTGCCTCTAAATATTTTTGTTCTTTAATCAATTTTTTTGCATCATCTTCGTTTTTTTGAGGTGTTGTAGTTTCTTTTTGAGAGGTAATGATAGTTGTATTTAATTGATTGTTTGTTTTTTGAGGTTTGTTATTTGCATCTTTATTTTGTCGGGCGAGTCGTGCTTTTTTGAGTTGTTCAGCCAATTGTTGTAGAGATTGTTTCTGTGCTTGATTTTGTTCTAGAGCAAAGTAATCAGGTGTCTGTACTGGTAAAATAATTGCTTGCTCTGTTTCTATTGGTAAGTTTTGAACTTCTTCCGATTGATTTTCGAATGTTAGATAGTTGTAGAACAATCGGCGGTTGGAGATGTGCATGCCATGGAGCAATAATTCTTCTTCAAACATTGCATCATCTACTATGTATAGAGCACGTAGATATATCCAATGTAGAGCCTCGCAGTAGGGATAAGTCTCTACCAAGCGATGTAACTCTTCTTTTGAAGCCTCACTTATAAGCTCTGGATTAGTTAAATATTTATTTATGTCAGTACGATTCATTTTGTTTTTACCAATTTGCTACAGTTCCGTTGAATATTTGGTCGACAATTTCTTCAATCATCTCATCAATGAGAGCGTCTTGCACATCGTTTAGTGTGCTAGTACTTGGGAATGTGCGGTTGGCTGAATAGCTATTGTCAGTTTCGTCGCCAGTTACGTTATTGATGAAGTGAACTTTAACGGTGAGAGTTAGTCGGTTTTCGGCAGCCAATGCGTTAGCACCTACCGAGAGAGGCACGAGACTGTAGCCAGTAATCGCACCCGAAATATCGAGGTCGCCACCTGCACTTACAATATTCAAACGAGTTTGTGAAGCATAAATATTGTTTAATTCATCGTTGAATTTTGTGGTAAGTGGAGGGTATACCAATGCTGCATTGTTTGGAAATTCGGCAATCGTGATGCTTTTAACCTTCGAATAGTCGATACTCGCACCATTGAATTTATACGAAATCGTACATGATGCGGCAAGTATAACTGCTAGGATAGAAAAAAATATAGTTCGTTTCATTATCTGTAATCTTTAATCTGTACTCTGTACTTTATTCAAGTCCGTATTCGTTGATTCGACGATAGAGTGTGCGTTGTGAGATGTTGAGTTCTTCGGCTGCGAGGCGACGGTTGCCATTGTATTTCTTTAATGCGCGGATAATCATATCGCGTTCGGCATCGGTGAGCGAGAGTGATTCTTCGACATACTCTTCGGTGTCTTCAACAGTAGTGTTTGCATCGATAATGTGTTGTTGGTGTGTAGGTGTGTGCACGATATTGAATCCGTCAGGATTGTGTGTCGAAGCAGGGTAGTATGTTGTTGGTTCA
>JAZRCE010000108.1:0-5319 GCA_045635445.1 Candidatus Aphodosoma sp. | reverse complement strand
CTACGATGCTCCTCATTCCAATTTCGGTGATGGTATGAACTCTATTGCAGGCACCAACTACGATTGGGGTATCCATAATAAAATTGCTAATGGAGGCAACGAAGCGGGAATTTGGCGCGCTCTATCTGCCGACGAATGGGGATATCTACTATTCGATCGTCACGATGCCGCCAAACTCGTTGGCACTGGCTCTATCAATGGCCAAAACGGATTGTTTATTCTTCCTGATAATTGGATAGCATCCGATGAACTTACATTTACATCTTTTGCAGATAAAGGAGCAAGCAATGATGGCGATTATTGGTATTATGGCATATCTAATATTTTTACATACAACACATATAGCATTGAACAATTTAAAATATTAGAATCGAAAGGTGTAGTTTTTCTTCCTTCTTCTGTTCTCCGCACGGGCACTACACTTATGACTGGTATGGGCACTAAAATGATTGATGGCTACTATTGGACCACAACTCCATTCGACACAGAAAAAGCCTACATTGTCTATTTTTTCAGCAATGGTCTACGTTCAAAAACTGAGAATTTCCGTTCAAACGGTTTCTCTGTCCGTCTTATTCACGATATAAAATAATAAATTATGACAACATCCGAAATACTAATCGAAGGTATGGAATTCTTTGCCTACCATGGATTCTATCCTGAAGAAAATCGTATAGGGTGTAAATATACCATAGATTTACGTCTCACCCTCCCACTCGACAAGCCTGGCACAACCGACAATCTTGCGCACACAGTTAACTACGAAGAAGTTTACGTCCTTATTCGCAAAGAGATGGAGATTGAATCCAAACTCATTGAACATGTAGCGCAACGCATTATGTCGGCACTTTGGGCAAAATACCCACAACTACAACATATCGACCTCAACCTATACAAATACAATCCACCACTTGGTGGACAAGTGCATCGCGTGGGAATACATCTTTATGAATGAGGAATGAGGAATATAATTTGATTTTTTATGGATTTGAAGTTTTATATTGAGAATTGTATTATTCCGCAGTATGCATTGTTTGATGAGGCGCATAATGTGGAGCATGTGAGTCGCGTGATTGAGGTGAGTTTACTATTAGCCGAAGAGTATGGGGTTAATCCAATAATGTGTTATACAATTGCAGCATATCACGATATTGGTCTACCTCAAGGTAGAGCAAATCATCACCTAACATCAGCACAAATATTGCGTGACGACAAAGCCCTACGCAATTGGTGTAGCGAAACGAATATCAACATTATGGCTGAAGCTATTGAAGACCACCGCGCATCTGCCGAAAATCCTCCACGCTCGATATACGGAGCCATTGTCGCAGAGGCCGACCGCGATCTTCGCCCTGAAGTGCCTCTACGTCGCACCATACAATACGGACTAAGCCACTATCCAAATGAAAGTTACGAATTCCACAAAAAGCGTACTATTGAGCATCTTAACGAAAAATATGGTCGTAATGGTTATCTAAAACTACCACTAAATAGTCGCATCAACCTAGAAGGTCTCAAACAACTACGCCGAGTCATCGAATCTCCCAAGTTATTCAACCAAAAATTCGACGAAATTTGGACTCAATTAACATCAAAATAACTAAATAAAAACAACATTACAAATTATTTTTCCTACAATATTTAAAATTAAACTTTTTCTTTAAAAACATTTAAATTTTGTATACATTAAAATAATTTATAACTTTGCGTCATCTATTTTCAACAAAGATAATTTACTTACTCATATAGTCCTCTTCATCCTACAATAATACAAAAAAGGTGTGCCAGATTCTGACACACCTTTTTATAATAAATTATTTACAAATTATTTACCTGCGATAGTTTCTATTTCGACTAAGGCTCCCATTGGAAGTGATTTTACTGCAAATGCAGAACGAGCTGGGCATTCAGATTGATAATATTGTTTATAAACTTCATTCATTGCAGCAAAATCTGCAATATCAGAAAGGAATACTGTAGTTTTCACTACATCACAAAAATCATAACCTGCTTCATTGAGGATAGCTTTTACGTTTTTGAGTGATTGGTGTGTTTGCTCTGCAACGCCACCTTCTACAAATTTACCTGTTGCTGGATCAATTGGAAGTTGACCAGAGATAAACAACATACCATTTACTTGGTTTGCTTGACTGTAAGGACCAATTGCCGCTGGAGCATTTGTTGTAGCAATAATTTTTTTCATAATGATTAAAATAATATTTGGTTAATTAACATGATGATGTCTTCATCAGTGAGATTCATACGTTTGAAATAATGGGCTTCTTGTATCATACGATCTGCAAATCGCACATCACTATTGATTAAGAACTTTGCACGATTATAATAATCTCGCGCAATATCTTTTGCTCCCAAAATCCAGAATGTATGACCAGCAAATAGTGCATCATCAACAGAAAAATCTTTGTGTTGTGCAATGCGATCATAATAAGTCATAGCTTTGTCGTAGTCGGCCAAAAAAAATGCACATCTAGCGATGCCACTTTGTGCTTTATAATTATTAGGTCGTAAATACTCTACCCGATAAAAAAGTGCACGTGCTTTGTCATAATCTTCGATGGAGAGATTATGATTGGCATAATTTAACATTGTAAGGATATCATCATCTTTAAGTCGAAGAATAGATTCATAGCAAAGAATCAATTGATCATTGAGATTCAACTCTCGATAACATAAAGCTTTACGTTTGAGAGTCCAGAGGTCATTAGTTTCGAGAAGGTCGGCCTTTTCGTAACAATCGAGAGCTTCATTCCAACGTTTTAATTGCTGATAGCAATAACCCATTTGTTGATAGAAATAGGCATCCCACACTTGTTGTGTATCAAGATATTCGAATATAGGCAAGGCTTCACAAAAATGTTCTACTTCGAAAAGATACTTGCATAGTGTTTTTTTTGTATCCAACGACAATAAAGAAAAAAGATAACTATTTTTATTAAATTTGACAACGAAGTCGAATGGATTAGTAAAATCAGCACGACGAGGATAGAGGCGATAAAAACGATATAGATCGAGCACGTAGTTGCGCACTTCGACTGCATAAACATTTGCATTATTTTTATTCTTCCAATCTTCTGAATCGAGATCTTCGCGAATAGCCTCAGCATCGGCACCCATACTAGTCATCATAGACTTGAGGCTAGTAACTGGAATTTGAGCTATACTATAAAAAAAAGAGTATTTATCGGAACTACAAATGTGGGTTGATTCGGCAAAAAAGCGTAACAAATCTGGCATATCGGCCATTTGACGAGCTACATCTGTTTGCTTTACGTCGAATGGCATAAACCAATGTGCTATGTTATTGAAAAAGGTGTAGCCTTTCATGCTTGAGAATGTACTCATATAGACATCGGCACCTTTCTGTTGCATATCACCAAATTCACGTAATTTGGCAGAGACGCCTTCATCGTCCATCAATGCTTTTTCCCACTTAGGGTTGAATTCCTCGTCGTTGAGAATATCTGCACCTTCGTCTTTAAGCATTTGCTGGAATTTGGCACCCGATTTGAAAATCTCGGGATAGATTTCGGTAGTAATTTTTTTTGTCACCTTATCTGTACCAAATGTATTGATTATATATTTATAAGCTTTCTCTGAATCGGCTATAAAGTCACCATCGGCAAATAGAGATTGAAGTTTGCTTATTAGTTCATTATTACGAGCTATACGGGATTGATAATATGATAAAATCATTAGTAATCCTACTATAGCCCGTGCACGCAATCGGGGTTCTTCGACATGAGATAGTGTAATAAATAGGGTTACAACAATAGAATCATAAACGCGCAAACCTTTAAGCATTAAAGCTGAGAGAAGCATTTGTTGAGCTGTAAGCTCAATATCTTTATTGGTAAAAAAAGTTAGTAATTGATTATATCGTTCTTCTGTTAGACGTGAATCTAACCATGTAATTCGAAATGCTTTTGATAGTATTTCGGTTTTTTGCTCGGTATATGGAGCTTCGTTTGTACGCAAAAAGTTTACTATATCAGACCAATCAAGAGTTGAGATATTTTCGGTGCGGCGTTGTTGATAATCATATGTAGCACTGAATTTTGCTTTAATTGCATCTTCGATATCGTCGAGTAAGAGATATAGGTCGTCTTGTAATTGGGAAACAATACGTGAGCGATCAGGATCTTCATAATCACCGAGTGTATAACGCAACATTTGAGTGAAAATAGACTCTAATTCTTCGCAACGAGAGATAGCCCACCATTGCTGCAACTCTTTGAGCAGTAATCTCAAACGCACAAATGCAAGGGCAAATAGCTTTGTATCAATCAAGCTAGATATCTCTTTGATTATTTTATTGATTTCGTTATTGCTCATATAGAGTGTGTAATATAGATTTTTCCATTATCCGAGAATGCTAACTTTGCGTAAAGAAGACTCATTAAGGATTTTAATTTTTTTGCCATCTAACTGAATGATTTCTTCGGTATCGAATGCTGCAAGAGTACGAATTGCGTTCGAGGCTGTCATATTGGCAAATCCGGCTAAGTCTTCACGAGAGAGAGAGCCTTTAAGATATTTGGTGTCGGGATCAATACCATAGGTATCGAGTAAGATTACTAATGCTTCGGCAAGACGACCTCGAATATGCTTTTGTGTGAGGCTAACAATTCGAGAATCTATATCGCCTAAATCGGCAGAGAGATTTGCTATAAATGTCATTGCAAGTCGATTATTAGACTCAAGAATTTGACGTATAACAGTCAAAGGAACGGCATATGCCTTTACACTTTCGAGGGCTGAAGCTGATGTTACATATTTCCCTCCTGCAAAATAGGCACGATATGCAAAATTTTCGCCTTCTTTTACGAAGCGTAAAATCTGCTGACGACTACCGATTCCGTTCTTAAAAATTTTGATTTTACCTGATATAACACAATACAAATTCTCGGGAATTTCGCCTTCGCAATAGATCAATTCATTTTTTCTAAATTCTTGATATTTAGTATTCTCACGGAGATATATACGTTCTTCATGAGTGAGCGCAGACCATATATTCGACATCTCGTCGATAGGTTGTAGGCCTTTTACTGAATTTTTTACCATTAAAAGATGTTTTATAACTATGTTTTAGAACTATGTTTTAGAGCACAAAATTACTACATTTTCTTGATATACACAAACTTTAGTGATGTTTTTTTATATTTTTCTTTTTCCAATATTAAAGAAAAAATAAAAAAGTGAGAATTTTACTATATTTAGGAGATACGAAGAAAATAAAAAATATGATTTATCAATAAATAAATAGGTTTATGCATAAAAGTGTCTTTTGCTTTTACATTT
>JAZRCE010000107.1:0-5940 GCA_045635445.1 Candidatus Aphodosoma sp. | reverse complement strand
TCAGCTTGAAACTGACGCGCAAGACGCTCGTTGAACGTAGCTAGACCACCACGATATGGATATGCTGTACCTAAGATTACTATTTTCATAATTTTTTATGTTACTTTTGAGACCAAAAGTAACCAAAAGTCTTGTGCTATGCTTAAAAAACTAAAAAATTGAAATAAATCCTACAACGCTCTAAACTCGGGCAAACAGACTGCTTCTTCAAAATTCATGTGCTTGCGCATTAATTCTATGCCTTGTTATTAGTCAATGTAACCTCGCCAAAAATCGTTGCTTACGGATTTATATCAATTTTTCTTGACGTTTTTTAAGACAAGGCACGAATCCATACAAATCTTTCACCTTTTTTTTTACTAAAAATACGAACTCAAAAAAAGTAATTTATTTCTCTTTATCAAATTCGAGCTTTGATTGCTTTTGAAGCTTCTTCGTAGCCAGGTTTGTCGAGAAGGGCAAACATATTCTTTTTGTAAGCCTCAACGCCAGGTTGGTCAAATGGGTTAACACCAAGGATATAACCACTTATACCACAAGCTTTTTCGAAGAAATAGAGCAACTCGCCAAGATAGAACTCGTTCAAACGAGGCAATGTGATTTTCAAGTTAGGCACACCACCATCGACGTGCGCAAGCATAGTACCGAGTTCAGCCATTTTGTTTACTTCATCAACACGACGACCAGCGAGGAAGTTAAGACCATCGAGATTAGCCTCGTTAGCTGGCACGCGCACTTCGTGTTCCATAGTTTCGACAGAGATAACAGTCTCGAACAATGTGCGTTCGCCATCTTGAATATATTGACCCATTGAGTGAAGGTCGGTAGTGAAATCAACCGATGCTGGGAAAATACCTTTACCCTCTTTGCCTTCGCTCTCGCCATAAAGTTGTTTCCACCACTCAGAAACATAGTGCAATTTAGGGTGGAAATTAACCAATATCTCAACTTTTTTACCAGAACGATAAAGTTCATTACGCACAGCAGCATATTGAGCAGCAAGGTTGTTTTCGAGCTCAACGCCCAATCCACAAGCCTCTTGCATACGACGAGCACCATTGACAAACTCTCTGATACTGAAACCAGCAACAGCAATTGGCAACAAACCAACAGGAGTGAGTACCGAGAAACGACCTCCAACATTATCTTCAATCACAAATGTTTTGTAACCCTCTTGAGTAGCCAATGTGCGCAACGCACCACGACTGCGGTCAGTAATACAAACAATCAAATCTTTAGCAGTAGCTTTGCCAACTTGCTCTTCGAGTTGAGTTTTGAGCATACGGAATGCGATAGCAGGTTCGGTAGTTGTACCTGATTTAGAGATTGAAACGATACCAAAACGTTTGCCTTTCAACATCTCTTGCAATTCGTAGAGATAGTCTTCGCCAATATTTTGACCAGCATAGACAACCACAGGATTTTTGCGGTCGCGTTGCAACCAATCGAAGCTATTGTTCAAAGCATCAATCACAGCTTTAGCACCGAGATAAGAACCGCCAATACCCACAACCACAACAACTTCGCACTCACGACGCAAAGTATTTGCAACGTTTTCGATATCAGTCAACAACTCGTCAGTTAAATCAGTTGGCAAAGTGAGCCAACCAAGAAAATCATTACCTTTGCCTGTGCCGTTATGCAAAGCCTCTTGAGCCTCAGCCACAGCTTGTTTATAAC
Organism: Candidatus Aphodosoma sp.; assembly: GCA_045635445.1. Classification (GTDB taxonomy): domain Bacteria; phylum Bacteroidota; class Bacteroidia; order Bacteroidales; family Paludibacteraceae; genus Aphodosoma. Next base: position 4,260 of record JAZRCE010000107.1, on the reverse strand, counting down.
CTTTTACAGCCTCTTCACTGATGAAGCCATACGCTTTATTTGCATTAAATTTAATCATAATTTTATAATTTGAAATGTGAAATGTGAAAGTTAAAGCAATGCAAAATGTATCAATATCAAATTTTAACTTTCAAATTTCAACTTGTTTTACATTAATTGTTTTATAAGTTCTTTCATTACAATTGATGGAGAGCGACGTTGATACAAGATTGCATAAACAGCCTCAAGAATAGGCATATGCACCTGATATTTCTCGTTGATTTCGTGAATACATTTAGTACCATAATAACCCTCAGCAATCATCTCCATCTCCATTTGAGCAGTTTTCACTGAGTAGCCTTTACCTATCATAGAACCAAACGTACGGTTGCGCGAAAATTTAGAGTAAGCAGTAACTAACAAGTCTCCGAGATAAACACTCTCTTGCACATTGCGATGAAACGGATGCACGGCGTTACAAAAACGATTCATCTCTTGAATTGAATTTGAAACCAATACAGCTTGGAAGTTATCACCATATTTAAGTCCATGACAAATACCTGCTGCAATAGCATAAACATTCTTAAGCACCGCACCATACTCCACTCCATAAATATCTTCGCTTAACGAAGTACGCAAATAATCACCACCAACAATCGAAGAAATTAATCGACCAACCTCCCTATCTAAACATGCAATAGTCAAATACGAAGTACGTTCCAATGCAATTTCCTCTGCATGACAAGGACCACTCAAAGCCACCACATGCTCAGCTGGCACTCCATAAAACTTATTGAAATAATCCGAAATCACAAGATTTTCGTCTGGCACAATACCTTTGATTGCAGTAACAATAATTTTATTATCGATTTTACGACGCAATTTTGCCAAATGTGACTTTAGAAATGGCGATGGCGTGGCAAAAAACAAAATATCTGCCTCTGTAACTGCCACATTTATTTTACTAGTAAACTTAATCCTATCTAAGTCAAAAGAAACAGCCGAAAGATACGACGGATTATGTCCTACTCGCTTAAATTCAGCTATTTGATCATCACGACGCATATACCAAATAATATTTGGCACATTCTCCATTACAATTTTTGCTATTGCTGTGGCAAATGAACCACCTCCCATTATAGCCACTTTTGGGTAATTATTTTCCATAATCAAAATAGGTTTTTAATAATACAACCAATCAATCTACAAAGATACTATTTTTTTCTAATATACACAAACAAAAAACATCTTAAACAAACAAAAAAATTGTGACATGTAATAGATATACTATGAACATATAGAAATTACCCCAAGCATACAACACTATACAACTAGAATACTAAAAAACTCCATTATCTCAAATCAAAATAAAACCTAACAAAAGAAGAAGAAGAAGAACCCATAATAAGCCCTTCTTCTTTATATTCATTCCTTTACACAAATCAAAACACTCCCAACTGTTGCAAGAATACAGCCAACAACAATAGTGGTGCAATAAATCTCAAAAAGAAATAATAAACTCTAAATAACCCCTCACTACATTTTGTTTCTACAACCAAAATATAGTGCAAATCCTCTTTTTTATAAAACCATCCAAGATAAAGCATTATGAGCAAACCGCCAAGTGGAAGAATAATATAAGAAGTAAGCATGTCACACACATCAAACAACGAAATATTGAAAATGCTAATTGGATTACCACCTTCGATTGGCAATAATGAATAGGAACACAAACAACACACAACCAACATAATCACCGACATAAGGACAAGCGAAAGCTTTCTATTCATTTTGAACTCCTCTGCCACAGTAGCTATCTGCACCTCAAGAATAGATATTGTAGATGTAAGTGCCGCCACAGCTACCAACAAAAAGAAGAATATAGAAAAGAAATATCCACCTGTCATTTGAGCAAATACAGTTGGCAAGGTAATAAATACTAATTGAGGTCCTGCCGCAGGATCAATACCATAAGAGAAAACAGCAGGAAAAACAACTAAACCAGCCAATACAGCTACCAAGGTATCAAGTGATGCAATCTGAATTGATGTCTTTGCCAAATTCGTACCTTTTGCAATATATGAACCATATATCATCATAGCACCCATACCAAGAGATAAAGAAAAGAAAGCTTGACCTAGTGCAGCAATGATGACCGATGGTGTGATTTTTGAGAAATCAGTATCGAAATAGAAGCGATAACCTTCGCCCGAATTCGGCAAGAAAATAGCATATACACAAAGATAAACTACAATAGCAAACAACATAGGCATAAGCACTTTACTCCACTTTTCAATACCTTTCTCTACACCTGCATATAATACACCTGCGGTAAGGGCAATAAAGACAAATATCCATAAATATGGTCGCCATGTATCAAAACGAAAAGCATCGAAATTAGAGCCTATTGTTTCGCCTGACGCACCAACAAAAGCTCCTTGAACTGACTGATAAACAAACTCAAGGCTCCACCCTGCTACTACAAAATAAAAACCAAGAATGATGAATGACCCCAAAAAGCCAAGTATACCTATAGAAGCCCAACGATTACTGCCAGTTATATTGCGCATAGCACCTATACCATTGCTGCGACCAATATAGCCAAGCGACAATTCGGACAACAACGCAGGCACACCTAAGAATAATACGCACAACAAGTAGACAATAATAAAAGCACCACCGCCATTTTCACCTGCAAGATAAGGAAATTTCCAAATATTTCCCAAACCTACCGCCGAACCCACTGCGGCAGCAAGCATACCAAATTTTGAACCAAAAGTAGAACGTTTCATATCAAATATTTTTTTTAGACAAAATAACATAAATTTTTGTCTTTATGTTATTTTGTCTTTTCAGTGTTTATTGTAAGCATCGACAATGCGTTGAACGAGTTTGTGGCGAACGATATCTTTTTGGTTAAAGTGCACAAAGCTAATACCTTTGATGTCTTTGAGCACTTCCATTGCATCTTTTAAGCCAGACTTTTGTTGAGGAGGAAGGTCGATTTGAGTCATATCGCCTGTGATTATCATCTTCGAACCGAGACCCATACGTGTGAGAAACATCTTTATTTGTTGGACAGAGGTATTTTGTGCTTCGTCGAGGATAATGATTGCCTCGCTGAGGGTACGACCACGCATAAATGCGAGAGGCGCAATCTGTATAGTTTTATTGGTCATATACTCAGCCAATTTAGCAGGCGGAATCATATCCTCTAGGGCATCATAGAGAGGTTGGAGATATGGGTCAATTTTATCTTTCATATCGCCTGGAAGGAAGCCTAATTTCTCGCCTGCTTCAACAGCAGGACGGCTAAGGATTATTTTCTTTACCTCTTTGTTTTTGAGCGCTTTCACGGCAAGCGCAATAGCCGTATATGTCTTACCCGAACCAGCAGGTCCAATAGCAAATAGTAGATCATTCTTAGTATATTCGTCGACAAGCACACGTTGATTGGCAGTGCGCGCACGGACCTCTTTACCCCCCACGCCATGGAGGATGAGATTGTCGACTTTGACCTCAGAAATTTCGTTACCTTTGATGGTTTCGAGCACGGTTTCTTCAGTAAGTAAGTTGGTTTTAGCGGCTTGAAGCATCAATTTGTCGATAATACGACTGAGATTCTCTACTTCAGCTTCGTTTTCGCCTGAGAGTTTTATCATACGACCTCGTGCCACAATCTTCACTTTATGACAGAGGTCTTTGATTAATCGGATATTTGCATTATTGACACCATAAAAAATAGTGGTGTCGAGTTCTTCAATTAGTTCTTTTACTATTTCAGTCATAATTAGATTATTAGACAAAAGACACGAGAAGCAAGACTTATCAGTCTCGTGTCCCGTGTCTTATATCTTATTTATTATTTAATTACCACGCAAACAATGGGTATTTAACCATCATTTCGTTTACTTCTTTACGAACTGCTGCGATAACTGCTTCGTCTTCAGGAGCGTTGAGTACGCGGTCGATGAGGTCAACGATTATTGGCATAACATCTTCTTTCACACCACGAGTTGTGATAGCTGGAGTACCGAAACGGAGACCTGAAGTTTGGAATGGGCTACGAGAATCGAATGGCACCATGTTTTTGTTAGTAGTGATGTCGGCAGCAACGAGTGCTTTTTCAGCCACTTTACCTGTCAATTCAGGGAATTTAGTGCGAAGGTCGACAAGCATAGAGTGGTTGTCAGTACCGCCAGAAACGATTTTGTAACCTTTAGCCATGAATGCATCTGCAAGAGCAGCAGCATTTTTCTTCACTTGGAGTTGATATTCTTT
>JAZRCE010000106.1:0-21159 GCA_045635445.1 Candidatus Aphodosoma sp. | reverse complement strand
ACTCGAAACGCTCAGTCAAACCAGGTTTAGAGCGGTGCATTTTTGTAAGTGGCGACATCTCCACTGGATAGTCAGTGATGAAAGTAGGTTGGATGAAGTTACCTTCGCAGAACTCACCAAAGATTTCATCGATGAGTTTACCTTTACCCATTGTATCACCAATTTCCATATTGAGTTTTTTGCACCCCTCGCGGATTTCATCTTCCGTTTTGCCTTCCAGGTCATAGCCTGTGAACTCTTTAATTGCTTCGAGGATAGGAAGACGGCGGTAAGGAGCTTTGAACGAGATAGTTTTGCCATCGATTTCGGTCTCAGTGCAACCATTCACTGCAATACAGATGCGTTCCAACATCTGTTCAGTGAACGACATCATCCAGTTGTAGTCTTTATATTGAACGTAAAGCTCCATACAAGTGAACTCAGGGTTGTGAGTGCGGTCCATACCTTCGTTACGGAAGTTTTTACCAATCTCATACACACCTTCGAAACCACCCACGATGAGACGTTTCAAATACAACTCAGTAGCAATACGCATATAGAGGTCGATGTTCAATGAGTTGTGGTGCGAGATGAACGGACGAGCCGAAGCTCCACCGGCGATAGATTGAAGAATAGGAGTTTCTACCTCAGTGTAGCCAGCCTCATCCATCACGGCGCGCATAGTTTTGATGATAGTAGAACGTTTCAAGAAAGTATCTTTCACGCCTTCGTTCACCACGAGGTCCACATAGCGTTGGCGATAGCGCATCTCTTCATCGTCGAAAGCATCATAAGCCACACCATCTTTATATTTCACGATAGGGAGTGGACGCAACGATTTGCTCAACACAGTGAGTTCTTGAGCGTGCACCGAGATTTCGCCCATCTGTGTGCGGAACACGAAACCACGGATACCTACGAAGTCGCCGATGTCCAACAATTTTTTAAACACAGTGTTATACATTTCAGGTTGAGCTTCAGTGTTGATATCGTCGCGCGATACATACACTTGGATACGACCTTTCGAGTCTTGCAATTCGATGAACGATGCCTTACCCATGATACGACGGCTCATGATACGACCTGCGATGCACACAGGGCGACCACTCTCTTCGTCCTTAAATTCTGCTTTTATATCTGTCGAGAATGCATTGGTTGGATACTCTGCTGCAGGATATGGGTCAATACCCATTTGTCGCAATGCGTCTAACGATTGACGACGAATCACTTCTTGTTCTGATAATTCCATCATAATATATAGAATGAATAATTAATAATTAACAATTAAGAATTTTGTTTTTTTAGACATAAAGACAAAAAACATATTAATTTTTTTACATAATGGTCTGCTACTCCCTTCGGTCACATCTCAACACCAAAGACATATTCAAAAAAATGTAACTTAAAACCTGTCTTTTTTTCGCCGAGATGAAACTTTAGTTTCAACAAGGCGTACGTCAAAGAAGTATAAATTATGTATTTATATCATTCTGTCTAAATAAATATAACTTATGTCTTTTTTATTTTATCCGTTGATCAACACGCGGCGAAGTTTGTCGAGTGTTTCGGCCATAGATTGTGTACTTTCGCCACCGGCTGCGTTTTTGTGACCACCACCACCGAATTTCTCTGCCATTATGTTCACTGCCACATCTCCCTGCGAACGGAAAGAAAGTTTGATTTGTGTTTTATCTTCGCGGACCAAAACCGATTTATTTACATTTTCAATTTGAAGTGGCATATTCACAATACCCTCTGTATCGCCCACTTTGTAGTTAAAACGTTGCAACTCTTCTTGAGTTAACACGATGATAGCAGCATTGCTCTCTGGGATTATTTCCATCTTGTTCAAACAATAGCCCATCAAGCGCAAACGATCTTCCGAGTATGTATGGAACACCTTGTTATATATAGCGTCTTTATCAACACCTTTTTCAAGCAATGCTTTGATAATAATATATATTTCAGGGTTGTTAGAGTTGTATGTAAAACCACCTGTGTCGGTCATCATACCAGTGTAGATACACTCAGCCGATTCGAGCGACACCTCTTGATAGAATCCCATGCGACACATAAAACGGAATACCAACTCACTTGCCGACGAAACTTCTGGGTGAGAAATAACCACATCGCAATTGACATTAGGGTCCAAGTGGTGGTCTATCATGATTTTCTTAGCTTTACTTTGTTCTAAGAGAGGTTTCATACCATTCACGCGGTCGAGGGTGTTATAATCGATGCAGAAAATCAAGTCTGCCTCCTTAATCACTTTCACTGCTTCAGTTTTGTTTTCTTCCATCACAAACACTTTATCGATGCCAGGCATCCAAGAAAAGAAAGCAGGATAACGATTAGGTACCATCACCATTACATCTTTACCCAATTGTTTCAACAAATGATACAAACCAAGAGTAGCACCAAGTGAATCGCCATCAGGCGAAATATGACCTGTCAATAATATTTTATTTGCATTATCGATAAAACGACGTGATTGTACAATAGAATCTTCTTTAATAATTTTAGATAACATAATAACTTTAAATTTTAATATTTGTTGTTTAACATTCATTTGTGATATAAACATACCAATCACAACAACTACTATCCCAAGAAGCATAATCCACTCAGGTGCGGCATTTTTAACACATAGAAAAAATGATTCATACATATCTGCTTGATACAATGTTACTGCACCAATAATCCATGCTAATATTGCGGTAACACCTGGTTGTATGTTATTAAACACATTGGCACGAGTTGGACCAATTGCACGCACACCGTATGAAAAGAACAAGAAAGCAATACATGATGCCGACAATGCCAAACCAACGATTGCACCCAAAGCATTCCAAGTGTTATCGAGAGACCAATCGATAGTCATCACTTGTGGCAACTCTCTCACCAACATAGTTGGCACAAAGAATAACAACGAGGTACAGAACATAAAAAACACCACTGTGAGGGTATTATATCTTTCAGGTATCTTGCGCAATACCAATGTATAGACTATCGATGCCAACACCGCCACAAAGAGTAGCAATATACCCAACACGTCGGCCGATAGTTTACCGCCATCCAATATAATCATCAACACACCGACCACCGAAATCACTATACCCAACACGTTCATCAATGTGACTTTCTCTTTCAAAAAGAAGAATGCAAACACTGGTGTCAATAACGGAATGAACGACAACATCACCGATGCAATAGTCGGACTCACATGGTTCAACGCTTCGGCTTCGCAAAGGAAATAGACGAATGGTTCGGCAAATGCAGCAAGCAAAAAGTATTTCCAATCTCTAAATTCGATTTTTTTCAACTGCCCTGAAATCAAACCCACAACTCCAAGCACAACTGCTGCTATCGAAATACGTATTGATACCAATGTTGCGGCAGGAAATACCTTCAATGCAAAATCCGACATCAAATACGATGCCCCCCAAAAGATTTGTGCAATAACCAATGCGATTATCGCAATTGTCTGTTTTTTCATATATTAGTTTTTTAGTTTATTTTTTAGACATGAAGACATGAGAACATGACTATCACCCGTTATCTGTTGACTTCAATATAATCCAACTGTTGACTGTCGACTTATTTTTTCGCCAAAGGCTTAAAGACCTTCGGTTACTTCTTCCCCACTCCTTGTGAAACAAATAACCCCACTATAACGATTACTATACCCAACCATTTAATAGCAGGTATTGCCTCGCCATATATCATCCACACTGCCAATGCCGTAATTGCTGGCATCACATTGCAGAATGCATTCGCTCTCGCCACACCTATCCTACGCACCACAAAGCAGAACATCACAAAACTCACCACTGACGCAAACACAGCCAACACCACTATCGCCATCACCGACATCGGCAACACCGGTCTAGCCCCCCAATTCTGCAAGTCAAACATCACGAATGTTGGTACAAAAAAGATCAAACTCGAAGCATGCACCCAAAACACAATGCTCACATTTGTATATTCACCAGGTATTTTGCGCAATATAGTCGAATACATCGCTGCCGACATCACTGCACCCATCAACACCACCAATCCTCCTGCGCTCACGTTCACATCGCCTTTTTCCACCACTAGCATCATTACACCAACCATCGACACTACGATACCCACCATGTTCATCCACGTCACTCTCTCGCGCAGTAATACCCATGCCACTAGCGGAGCAAAAAGCGGTATCATTGCCATCACCACCGACGTTACTGTTGCACTCGTCATCGCCAACCCATATGTCTCACACATGAAGTAACAAAACGGTTGAAACACTCCACCCAACAAAAACAACCACACATCCTGCTTCCGTGGCTTTTGCAATCTGCCTGCCACCCAACCATACAAACCCAACAACGCCGTAGCTAACCCAATGCGCAAAGTCACCACCGTAATCGGGCCAAAACTCTTCAACGCCTCTTGAGTAAACAAAAACGAACACGACCACACAGTCATCGCAATCATTATACCCACATAGGCCGAAATATTTCCGTTTTTCATATTTCTACTATATTATAGACATGAAGACATGATAACATGATTTTTATTTTCGTATTTTCCTGTCTTCATGTCTAAAAAAACTATCATCTGCGGAAACCAATAATTTGGCGCACCTCGTCAATTGTCTTTCTTGCGTTCTCGCGAGCCTTCTCTGCCCCCTCGCGCGCAATGCGGTCGAGCAACTCTGTGTTAGCCATATATTCCGCTAATCTCTCACGTATAGGAGCATTGAATGCTGCAATATCCGTAGCCAACTGTTTCTTCAAATCGCCATATCTTATTGAGCAGTCATTCCATTTCTCATCAAAGTATTGATATGTATCAGGCGTCGACACAATGCTAAGGAACGTAAACAAATTCTCAATCACCTCAGGGCGTGTGCTATTAGGCTCTTGCGGACCTTGGTCGGTCACTGCCTTCATCACTTTTTTCTTAATCACCGCCTCATCGTCCATCAAATATATGCAATTACCTTCCGATTTACCCATTTTGCCCGAACCATCGAGACCAGGAATTTTCACAGCCTTTTCGCTCAACGAAAAGTTTTGTGGTTCTGGAAAGAATTCCACTCCATACATTGTATTGAATCTACGAGCGAATTTACGCGCCATTTCCATATTTTGCTCTTGATCCTTACCCACAGGCACCTTCACCGCACGATGTAGCAAAATATCCGCTGCCATCAGCGTAGGGTAAGTGAGCAATCCCGCATTCACATTATCCGGTTGTTTACGTGCTTTCTCTTTAAACGTAGTACAACGCTCTAATTCACCGAGGTAAGCATTCATATTAAGGAATAAATACAACTCCAATACCTCTTTCACATCGCTTTGTACATATATAGTCGCTTTTTCTGGATCAAGACCACAAGCCAAATACTCCGCAAGAATAGTGCGTGCACTATTCACGATATTTTCAGGTTTAGGACGAGTAGTCAACGAGTGCCAGTCCGCAATAAAAAAGTAGCAATTATAGTCATTTTGCATCTGCAAAAAACTCTTCACAGCGCCAAAATAATTACCCAAGTGCAAATTGCCTGTAGGGCGAATACCACTTACAACAATCTCTTTCATATATAGTTTTATTAATTGATTACCAATAATCTACAAGTCTAAAATCATAGGTTACCATAACATATAGTTTATTGTCTATTATTAGATGATTACTGACCTTGTATTAATTTGCAAAGATACAAAAAAAAATCCATTTATACAAAAGTTTTTTTATATGTATTAGTAACTAAATCTAGAACAATAAAACAAATACGACTTTTTACATACAACAAAAATAATTTAGAAATCTAGTTTTAACACAACAAAAAAAAAGTTGAATATTCAACCTTTTTTTCTGTTGCGTTTACTTCTTATATTTCGCTGTTTATAATACTTTTTCTTCTTCTTTGATACTCCAACAATAGCAGATTCATCGACAGCAGGAGCTAACATAGCTACTTCTGTGGGCAATTTAGCACGAAAAATGGTGTATTCAAGGAGTTTTTCGATTTTATCGAGACGAAGTTTATCTTTTGGAGTGACCAAAGTAATACCTTCGCCACGAGCACCAGCTCGCGCTGTACGACCAATACGATGGACATAATCTTCGGGCTGAGCTGGTACATCGTAGTTAACTACAAACTCGATATCATCAATATCTATACCACGTGACACTACATCGGTAGCCACGAGAAGTTGAATTTTATTGTTTTTGAAATTAAGAAGAGTCTGTGTTCGCTCAGCATTCTCGAGGTCGGAATGGATTTGTGCTACTTTAACTCCTAATCGGCGAAGCGAATGATAAAGGTCGCGCACTTTGTCTTTTGACGAAGCAAAAATTATACCCTTTGAGAATTGAGAATTATCTGTAATCTGCACTCTGTTATTTGTAATCTGCAATAACAATGGTAATTTTTGTTCTTCGTGGAGAATATAGACACTTTGCGTGATACCTTCAGCTGGCTTTGAGACTGCGATTTTGACTTCGGCAGGATTGCAGAGCACTTGACGAGCGAGTTTCTCTACCTCTTTGGGAAATGTTGCTGAGAACATAAGAGTTTGACGCTCTTTAGGGAGATAAGAGATAATCTCCATAATATCGTCGTAGAAACCGATATCGAGCATGCGGTCGGCCTCATCGAGAATTAGAAAATCGACATGCGAAAGGTCGACTTTGCAATGACGAAGGAGCGAAAGCAGACGGCCAGGAGTGGCAATAGCGATGTCGCCACCTTGCTCGAGGGCACGTTGCTGTTGAGCAAAGGCTACCCCATCGTTGCCACCATAGATAGCTATCCAAGTAGTATCTTGATAATAGGCAAAACCTGCAAGGAGTTGATCGACTTGTTGTGCTAATTCGCGAGTAGGGACCAAAACAAGAGCATTAACCTTATTCTCAGGCGAACCACCACGACTGAGCAGTTCGAGTATAGGGAGAAGATATGCAGCAGTCTTGCCTGTACCGGTCTGAGCAGAAGCTAAGAGATCGTGCCCATCAAGCACAAGCGGAATAGCACGCTCTTGAATAGGAGTACACTCGACAAAGTTCATTATGTCGAGTGCATCCAATAGGTCGTCATTTATATCTAATTCGTCAAAAAACATAATCTATAAATATCAGCGATCAAAAGACAACAGTCAACAGACGACACTAACCGTTGACTGTTGACTGCTGACTATAAAATATTAACAGAAAATCAATATTAAGAGTTGAGCTGTGAGCACGCGGAGAAACATTGTGAGTGGATATACAGTTGCGTAACCTACAGCAGGGGCGTCATTGCCGGCTGTTGCGTTGCTATAAGCAAGTGCAGGTGGGTCGGTAGTAGAACCTGCCATAAGTCCCATAAGAGTGAAATAGTTGATTTTGCAGAACAAGCGTCCGATGATACCCATTATGAGAAGAGGTAAGAATGTGATGATGAAACCATAACCAATCCATTGAAGACCACCTTTGTTAACAATAGTGTCGACAAAGCCATCGCCAGCACCGATGCCGACACAAGCAAGGAAGAGTGTGATACCGATTTCGCGAAGCATAAGGTTGGCACTCACGGTGTTATAAGTGATGAGTTTGTATTTATAACCAAAACGAGAAACGAGGATAGCCACGATGAGAGGACCACCTGCAAGACCGAGTTTGACTGGTTGTGGAATGCCTGGGAACAACATAGGGATGCTACCGAGGAATACGCCAAGGAAGATACCGAGGAAGAGAGTAACAAGGTGAGGTTCATTGAGGTGTTTCATACTGTTACCCACAATATTTTCTACCTTACGCACATCCTCTTCGGAACCAACAACAGTGAGGCGGTCGCCCATTTGAAGCACAAGATTAGGACGAGCTACGAGGTCGACTCCGGCACGGTTGATACGTGAGATGTTGATATTGTAAGAGCGACGAAGATTGAGTTCGCCGAGGCGTTTGCCGTTGAGTTCGTTTTTAGTTACGAGAATACGACGAGAAACAAAGCTTTTGTCGAGTTTGTACCACTCGTCGGGTTTCATATCGATAACATTACCAATGATAGTAGAAATAACATCGATATCCGATTCTACGGTAATGACAAACACTTTGTCGCCTTCGTTGAGGACAGTATTTGACGAAGCCATCTCCATTTGACCATTAGTATGAAGTACGCGGCTGATGACAAGTTCGCGGTGAACGAGGAGTTTGGCTACTTCGGCCACAGTGTGACCAAACACAGCTGGGTTGTGCACCTCGAGCGAATAGAGTTTAGCTTGGTTGGCAGCAGTATTGTCGAGGGCGTCGAGTTCGTCTTGCTCTTTTTTGAAATTAACGCGGAAGATATAACGTATTGAGATGATAGCCAAGATGATACCAATAACACCAAGTGGATAACATACAGCATAACCGAGAGCGATAGAGTTATCAGCCACGCCACCATTCATATCGGCGAAAGCAGTTTGCGCAGCACCAAGACCAGGAGTGTTAGTTACAGCACCAGATAGAATGCCGACCATAGTTTGCATAGGAAGGCCTGTGACAAAATGAAGAATGACAGTGGTGATTACGCCAAGAAACACAATCCCAGTAGCGAGCAAATTGAGAGTGACGCCACCCTGTTTGAAAGAGGAGAAGAAACCTGGTCCGACTTGCATTCCGACAGAGAAAACAAAAAGGATAAGACCAAACTCTTTCATAAAGTGCATAACGTGGTGGTCCATAGTGATACCAAAGTGTCCCATAACGATACCTACGAAAAGCACGAAAGTGATGCCAAGCGAGATGCCAAAAATCTTGATTTTGCCAAGCAAAATACCGCATACAATACAGATAGAGAGCAACATAACACTATGCCCAATGGCTGTACCGAATACTAATTCATGAAGCCAATTCATAACGAGTTGAAAGTTGAAATTTGAAATTTGAAAATTAATTCCTTATATAAAAAATAAAAGTGCAAAGTTACGACTTTTTTTGCAATTGACAATGTGATATTTTTAATATTTTTTAGGAAATTTATAGGGAATGAAAATTGATAGATTGAGGGATGGAAAAAGTGGGTAGAAAAAGAGTTAAAAAGAGAAAAAAAGAGGGGGGCTTATTGTATTTTAAAGGGAGTTACGAAGGTAGGGAGAAGGTTGCTTGCAGGTTGCTTTATCCTATATTTGAATTAAGGAGGGGGTTATTGTATTTTTTTTACATTTTGAACAATAGTTTTATGCAGGAATTAGATGAATTAAAAGAGGTGATCATGTTAAATTTTTTAGTTAATTTTAATGTGTTTTTAGTTGCAAAAGCAAAAAAAATGTTGTATATTTGCGAGTTAGAATTTTTTTTAAAAAAAATATGAAAAAGGTATTATTTTTATTTTCGTTTATTTTAGTTATCAATGCGTTAAATGCGCAATCGCGTAATCCGAAGTATGAAGCATATATTGAAAAATATTCGGAATTTGCTATTCAATGTCAAAATGAGCACCATATACCTGCTAGCATTACGTTGGCACAAGGGATTTTGGAAAGTGGTGCAGGTGAAAGTTCGTTAGCACAGGAGTGTAACAATCATTTCGGAATCAAATGTGGCAACAATTGGTACGGACGTTCTACTCGCCATGATGATGACAGACCCAATGAGTGTTTTCGTTGTTATAAATCAGCAAAAGAATCGTATGATGATCATGCAGCATTTTTAAAACGTCAACGTTATGCTTTTTTGTATGATTATGAAATAACAGACTATAAATCGTGGGCATATGGATTGAAACAAGCTGGTTATGCGACAGACCCAAAATATCCACAGAAATTGATAAATATTATTGAAACGTATAAATTGTATGAATTTGATATAACGGGAGAATTAAAAAAAGGTGGGGATATTAAACGAGAAAATAAACAAAAAGAAGATAAAGGTTTAAGCGAAGAGAATCTCTTTGGTTATGTAGAAACATCTAATAATGGTGTGCGTTGCTATAAATTATTGACAGACGATACATTTGAAAAGATTGCTAAGGCTACGGGTATCAGTGTAAAACGATTACTTTATTACAATGATTTACCTAAAACAACTCAACTTTATAGGGGTGATTTTGTATATCTAAAGAAAAAGCGTTCAACTACGAAGAAAGATATGCCTATCTACGTAGTACGCTCTGGAGATAGCATGCACTCTATTGCACAAGAGTTTGGTATTACACTTAAAGCTTTATACAAACTCAATGGTCTTGATTATGGAACTCCTGCTGAAGTGGGCATGAAACTTAAACTCCATAAATAGTATGTATGATATAATGAAGAAGGTTATATTTTTTATTGTGTTGTTTTTGACTTGCTCGATAGCAAATGTTATGGCAAGTAGAATGAAGATGATTTCGGATAAGGCTGAGTTTTATTTTATAACATGTGAACCAGGGGAAGATATTTATGCACGATTTGGCCACACGGGATTACGTATATGTGATTCGACAATTGGAATTGATTTAGTAGCACATTGGGGATTATTTTCGTTTGAAACTCCTAATTTTGTCGGTAAATTTATTTTTGGGGAAACGGATTACCAAATGGGTATTTTTGAAACAAAATACTTTTTACAAGAGTATGTTAACCGTGGTTCGTCGGTGTATGCACAACAATTGAATCTTACATATGAGCAGAAAAAAGAATTGTGGTTGAAACTATGGGAAAATTATAAACCAGAAAATAGGACATATAGATATAATTTTATCTATAATAATTGTGCTACTCGTCCGTTTCATTTGATTTTAAGCATCTTAAGTCAGAAGGGCAAAATAAAAAACGAAATAGCCAAGATAACTTATCGCGATATTATTAACTCATATATATCAATAAATTCGGGTTATAATTTAGGTATAAACCTCATTATTGGTAGTGAAGCTGATAATTATATAACTAAAGAACAGAGTGTTTCTTTTCCTTTGTATGCTATGCAAACAATGGATGATGTCATTTTGACTGAGGATGATAGTTCTATAGTGACAAATACACTTTATTTATTTCAATCAAAAAAAGTGAAAGATGATAAAGATATGGGATATTGGGTGATTCTTTTGATACCTATAGTGATAACTACTCTTAGTTTATTTTATACTTGTCGCAAAAAACGCTATATTCCATTTATTACTCATTGTGTATTAATCATATCAGGAATGGTTGGTTTGGTTATTGGTTTTTTATGGTTTATGTCGCAACATCCTTTGGTAAATAATAATATTAATTTGCTTTGGTGTAATCCGCTTAATATTATTCTTGCAATACTACTACCTATACATGCAAAGTCTTTGCGCATGACAAAAATAGTTTTAAGTTCAATTTCGATATTATTCTCGATAATATTTATTATACTGCTGATTTTGACTAAACAAAATATTACAACACAAATATTTGCAATGTGGGTTATGACTTTTACGATTAACATTGCAATATTACACACGTATAGATATAAATTTAAAAACTATTTTTGCAAACGATAATATGAGATATATTCTTGCTATAATATTAATGTGTTGTAGCGTTGTAGTTAATGCTATAAATGCTATAACACAAGTTCCGCCACGATTAGCTATAATAATTACGGTTGATGGTTTAGATGTTTATGAGATAGAGGCATTTGCAAAAATGCTTGAACCGAATGGTATGAAACGTTTAATAAGTGGAGCATATAACCCTAATGCGACTTGTTCGTATATGGTGAGTCATAATGCATCTGATTATGCGTCGATGATGACAGGTTCGACACCACATTATCATGGTATCATTTCGAATATGTTTTATTCGTTGGTGGACAATAATATTGTATCATGCATTGATGACGCTAGATATGAAGGAATTAATACTACTCAATTAGTATCACCCCGATTATTACAAGCTACCACACTAGCAGATCAAATAAAACTTAATAATTCGCAATCGAAAGTTTATGCTATTGGATTAACAGCAGAATCGGCAATTATGCTAGGAGGACATATGGCTGATGGTGTGATATGGTTTGACGATGATAATGCTAAAGTGTGTACGTCAACATACTACGATAAGGGTATGCCTAAATGGGCAGAAAAGGTAAATAGAGATGAATTAATACTATCTACATGTAAGGATAATTGGCAACCTTTATTTACACTTCCATCATATCAATACTTACCACAAGGATCATATATCATAGGCGAAAGACCTACATTCTTGCGTTTTAACCCAAATGAAAGCAAGAAAGAACTAATGAGCAAATTCCGTCAATCGCCAATGATTAATGAGGTTATAAAAGAATTGGCAACGCGAGCTATACGTGATGAACAATTAGGAACTGATAATGCTACAGACTTGTTATGCATTGAATTCAACGCCAAATCGTCATTTTCACATAATACACTTTGTGCTGAAAATGAAGATTTAATAACCCGATTAGATAAAAATATAAGATATATATTGGATATTGTTGAGGTATCAGTTGGTCTTGAAAATAGCATTATCGTACTTACAGCTCCATATAATTCGGAAGCTATGAATGTAGAGAAAAATACAAAAATACCTTCGGGCATATTTAATTCACGTCGTGCTATGGCTCTACTTAATTCGTATTTAATGGCCATATATGGTCAAGGACGTTGGATTGCTGGATATTACAATAAAAATATTAACTTGAATAAATCATTAATTGAGAACGAAAATATAAAAATGACAGAAATTCAGGATTATGTTGCTCAATTTATGCTAGAATTTGGAGGAATACACACAGCTATACCAGCATACCAAATACAAACAGCTGCGAGTTTACCTAACGATATGCCATCGCGAATGAGAAATTCTCATTATAAAAATCGTTCGGGAGATATTATGTTCACATTATTACCAGGATGGACTGAATATGATGAAAAAATGAAATTAAATATATCTCCTAATAATACACAACCTTATACGCCAATTGCTATTTGGACCAAAGATATTCGCTCTTCAAAAACTACTCTTATGATAGAAGACATTTGTCCTACCCTTTGCAGAATATTACAAATACCTTATCCTAACGCTTGTATAGGAACGCCAACACAAATTGCTAAATAGTATGAAATTTCTATCGCAAATAGCTCAAATATATACACAACAACCGAATTTACGTGAGTTTCTGTTTGTGTTTCCTAATCGACGTGCGGGTCTCTTTTTCAGACGCGAATTGCTTTGCCATTGTAATAAAACTGAGTTTGCACCTACGATTACAGACATAAATTCGTTTATAGAGTCATTATCTTTTCTTCATAAAGCTCATGATATTCAATTACTATTTGCATTATATAATTCATACACATCGGTACGATCTAAATATACAGACAAAATTGATAGTATTGACTCTTTTATTCCATTTGGCACTACCCTATTAGCTGATTTCAACGAAATTGATAAATATTTAATAGATGCAAAAGTTCTATTTTCGAACATTTCTGATCTTAAAGATTTAACCGATCAAACGTTTTCGTTGTCACAAGAACAGATTGATATTATCAAAAAATTTTGGGAAAACATTAATAGCAATGATGAATCACTATCGTTTAAACAACAATTTATATCATTGTGGAATAATTTATACGAAATATACTATACTTTCAAAGATAATTTATTGAATGAAGGTATTGCCTATGAAGGTATGATTCATCGCCATGTAGCAAATAATTTACATCAAAATTGTAAACTACCTAATAAACATACAAGACAAATATGCTTTATTGGATTCAATCATCTCACACCAATTGAACTAAGCATTTTCAAACATTTCAAACGTATGGGATTTGCTAAATTTCATTTTGATTATCCCACATTCTATGATACACCCTCACCTCTAGCTTCATCTGTAGCGAAATACTATAATTATCAGAAAATATTCTCTTCACCAGAATATAAACAACAAACAGATATACCAAGACCAAATATTTTTATTCATAGTACTCCATCAGCATCAAATCAAATTAATATAACTTGTTCTATTATAGATCAATATGTAAATGAAAATAACAATGCAAATTGGGCTGTTATTCTAACAGACGAATCATTGATGCTTCCTCTTATAGAAAAAATACCTGATAAAATATCAAAAATAAATATCACCATGGGAAATACGCTGTCGTCAACACCGATGGCTACGCTAATAAAATTAATACTTTCGCTGCAAATTCAAAAAACAACTACCTCTCAAGGTTTAGATCAATTCTATTACAAACCTATATTAAGTATCTTAGCGCATAATAATATACAACAAGCCTATGGCAATATGGCTATGAGGTTGCTACAAAAAATTAACAAAAACAATCAAGTACGAATTACGATAACAAAACTTTATGATTTTATCAATACAATGGAATTTTCAGATGAAGAAAAAGATTTTTTCATATATCTGTTTACTCCACAAAACACGGCAAATGATATATTGCTATATCTAAAAAGGATTATACTTAATTTGGAACCAAAACAATCGTTAAACACTGATTCTGAATTTATTCACCATTATAAACTAATTATAAATCAATTAATATCGTTTATAGAAAAATATAATATTGTCCTTGATAAAATAAGTCTTCAAACACTTCTTCAGCGTCTATCAACCTCACTTAAAATACAATTAAATGGTGAGCCTATCAATGGATTACAAATTATGGGTCCATTGGAAAGTCGTTTACTTGATTTTGATAATATAATTATTGTTGGCTTTAATGATCAGAAATTTCCCGGCAATCAGTTACAGAATACTATTATTCCTAATAATTTAAGAAAAGCCTATAATTTACCTACTCACGAAACATCTAATGCTATTCAGTTATATAATTTCTACAGAACACTATATCATACTGAAAATATGCACCTTATCTATGATTCTCGAACAGAAAATTCACAAAATGAAATTTCACGATACTATCAACAAATAAAATATCTACTAAATATACCTATCAAGCACATCAACTATACACTTCCTATATATCAGAATAAAAAAACATGCCCTATTGTAGTTGAAAAAAACAAAAATATTATTGATAAATTAAATACATATAAAACTACAAGTCGACTTTCGGTAAGTCGTTTAAAAGATTATATAACATGCCCTCTTAAATTCTATTTTTCAACAATAGCAAACATTGAAAAACCAAACAAAATTGAAGAAACAGGAAATGATAGTATATTAGGACTAGTATTTCATAAAACAATGGAATTGTACTATAATAAATATTCAAGTCCCACATTAATAAATGACGAAGAAATAGATTCATTGATAAAACAAGCATTCGAAATTGAAACCAATAATTCAAATCAAGAAACAAATGGATTCAATATACTTATATTCAATATAACAAAAAAATTCATAAAAGAAACCCTAACATTTGAAATTGAACGCTACAAAATAGATCCTTTTACAACCATTAAATCCGAAGAAAAAATAGAGTACTCTTATAATGGTATTAATTTTGTTGGATACATTGACAGAATTGATACTACTGCAAACAACACAAATATCATTGACTACAAGACAACAAAATCACAGAAAAACGAAAAGTTTGATATTATCAAAATATTCTCTTCGCCAGAGTCGAACTATCACGAAATATTTCAAATATTATTTTATTGTCTTGCTTACGAAACATTGCACAAAGAGATACTTCCAACTCGTCCTGCCCTATATAAAACATACACTATAAACAATCATGACGAAGTACTAACACCAATAAAAATTACTGTTCCTGAAGAATTAAATAAAAATTCAGAACAAGAACTCCCAAATTTGAATATAGATATTACTTCGTTCTCAGATAAAAAAATCACAATCAATGTTGACTCTTATAATCATATAAAATACCCTTTCGAGTGGATATTAAAACGTATGCTTAACGAAATTTTTGATTTAAACAAACCATTCACTCAACACAATAACAAAACTGATGACATTTGTTCTTATTGCAATTTTATATCAATATGTAACAAAAAACCTAAACGAAAGAATTAAAAAAAAACTATCTCAAAAAAGAAGCTAACCGATAAATTTATCGGTTAGCTTCTTTATAATTATTTCAACATAATGCTATTGCCAAAAGTTCCAACTCAAACCAAATTGCAATGTTGCAGGGTTAATAGGATAATTAGGCATCGAAAGATAGTTTGTCCCTCCAAAAAGACCCTTATTCATATGATAATATTGCACAAAGAATCGTACTGTCTTTAGATGAAAGTTAGCATAAACATTCATTTCAGGATAATTACCTATTAATAACTCTTTTTGAAGATAAAACTGACCTAAAGCTGGCATATATGCATTTGCGTAATATGCTGTATGATAACGAACAGATGCTCCTATCTGAACCGTTAAAACTTTAAAAAAACAATCCTTATAATATATATTACCATACAAAGCTACATCTGGTAATGGTAAAACATCCCGATTACTAGACAACTGATAAACGGCATCAACATCAAGATGAAAACGCCAAGCTTTGAGTCTTGCGGATAAATCAATAGCTAATACTTGAATATTACCATTATACTGATCTGGATGACAATTACTATTTAAATAAACATAATTAGTTATATTTCGAAATCGCACACCTAACGAAATTTTACGTTTTGGCAAACGAACACGTCCGTGAATATCAAAAGCTAATATATTATCAAAATCTAGATCACTCCATCTAAAATGATTGCTTTCATAATAACTATATTGATGATACTCTGAGTAGTTACAAAAACCTCCTTGTGCTAATAATGTTACTGGTTCTCCTGATATATTAAAATCAAAATCAAAACGACCATCAATATCAAATTCGCCTATATGAGGACCAACAAGATAAACTCGACCATTGATATCATAACGTACCCAACGACCTTCGCGTTTAAACAAATTAGCCCCCAAAATAAGATTATGTGAATAGGTATTATCAAAACGAATAGTATCTTGTGGATTTTTGATACCCATGCCATAATGACGTACATCATATTTGACATATGCGGATAATCCAAATCGCATTATAGAATTAAATTTCTCCTCTAAAGTAACAGCTAGAGTATTACCAATACGCCAATATGCTGTAGAATCTTTAGTGTAACTAGTCGAATAAAAATTATTAGCATAAAAACCAATAGGAACACCCTCTTCAACATACTTACGAGAAACATCTTCTGCATCAAAAGTATGAGTAAATGTCATAATTGGAATATACTCAGTATAAGTTGAATCTAAACCTAAAGTTTCGTCTATTATATGGCGCTCAATCTCCTTCCCAATCTTATAACGATGATTGAAAAAATAATTAAAATTACGATACGCCGATTGTGCATTATTGATATTAACTGGAATATTACGAGCTTGTATTGATGATGTACCAATAATTGACATAGGATCTATAATATAACGATTATCTACAACACCTCCATTTTCTCTATTCTTAAAAGAATTAAACATAACAGAAGAAACAATCTCATAACTTTTTCCGGTATAAGTCGCCCAAAAGCCACCATTTAACATATTCGAAGATTGATAAAGATATTGACCTCTACCATAAATTATATTACAAAGTCCACCCACATTAAGATTTTTATTGGCATTCATTGTCAACATTATCTTAAAATAATCCTCTTCATTTTGTATCGGCATAGCAGAACGATATACTAATTGCGAAAAAGGTTGCTTTGTATCATAATAACGGATATCAGTAGACTTAAGCAAATATGGTGCATAAGCTCGTTCAAACATATCCTCTTGCGAACCTTCCTTACGATCAAAATAAATCTTCGATTCTAACAATGAACCTAAATTACCATTCCACGCATTCGCAATACTATAATTATTGACTGGATTATTATCTTGATAACTTGTAACTAATGTATCTATTGTAAGTGTATCTGCTAAACCATATATATCATCAACAACCCAAACTTTTATTTCCTTCGACAAAGTATCTTTCTTAACTGTGGGTGTCGGTAACGATCGAAATTGAGAAAAAACCAATTCCGACAACAATATACCAAAACAAATCAGAAAGCAACGTATATTCATACTCTTTGAAAGAAAAATAAACATATATAAAATAAAACGCAAAGTTACAAAAAATATTTCACTCATACAATATAACTCACTCGAAACACATTACAATAATCTATATATCAACAAAATAAAAAAAATAACAAAAAAAAACAAAAAAAATTTGCATAAACCAATAATTCATTATAAATTTGTCTTTCGAATTCGATTAATAAATCATTATTAAACGAAGATAGAACCGAATTTACTAAGATTATGTCAAGTTTAAACATTTTTTTCAAAATGAGAAAAAAAACAGACTAATATATTTTTCTTAAAAAAGGAAAATATCAAAAAAAATTCATAAAAGAAGCGAATAACAAAAAACTATGGCAAAGAAAACAGAATTAACCGTAGCTCTAAAAAAACATTTTGGATTTGACAAATTCAAAGGTAATCAAGAGACTATAATTCAAAGCATTTTAAATGGACAAGATACATTTGTCCTTATGCCAACTGGCGGAGGAAAATCTCTCTGCTATCAATTACCTGCCATGTTAATGGAAGGAACTGCAATTGTTATTTCTCCTCTAATAGCTCTAATGAAAAACCAAGTTGATGCGATGCGTCGTTTTGCTAACGACGACTCCATTGCACACTTTCTTAATTCATCATTAAATCGCTCCGCCATTGACCAAGTGAAAGATGACATACGTAATGGCAAAACAAAAATATTATATGTTGCTCCTGAATCATTAAACAAAGACGAAAACGTAGAGTTTCTTCGTAATCACAAGATATCATTCTATGCTATTGACGAAGCTCATTGTATTTCAGAATGGGGTCATGATTTCCGTCCCGAATATCGCAGAATAAAACCTATTATCGAAAAAATAGGAAAGGCTCCTGTCATTGCTCTCACAGCAACTGCTACACCCAAAGTGCAACTCGACATACAAAAAACTTTGGGAATGTCAGAAGCAACGACATTCAAATCTTCTTTTAATAGACCTAATTTGTACTACGAAGTACGACAAAAAAACGATAATATAGAAAAAGATATTATAAAGTTTATCAAAGCAAATCCAGGAAAATCTGGTATCATATATTGTTTAAGTCGCAAAAAAGTAGAAGATCTCGCAGAAACGTTACGCTTAAATGACATCTCAGCTCTGCCTTATCATGCTGGTATGGATAGTGCTATCCGAAGCGAAAATCAAGACAAGTTTTTGATGGAAGAAGTCAATGTAATCGTTGCAACTATTGCATTCGGCATGGGAATAGACAAACCTGATGTAAGATATGTTATACACTATGACATTCCAAAATCACTTGAAGGTTATTATCAAGAAACAGGTCGTGCTGGTAGAGATGGTGGTGAAGGACATTGCATTGCATTCTATAACCAAAAAGATTTACAAAAATTAGAAAAATTCACACAAGATAAACCTGTAAGCGAACAAGAAATAGGCAAACAACTAATTGCTGAAACCGCAGCTTATGCAGAATCAACCATGTGTCGTAGACGTATATTGCTACACTATTTTGGAGAAACTTATACTGACGAAAAATGCGGTAATTGTGATAACTGTTTAAAACCTAAAAAACAAGTGGAAACTCAAGACTTATTATGCGCTGTAATAGAAACTATTCTCGCAACCAAAGAAAAATTTAAGACAGAAGTAATTATAGATATTCTTACTGGCAAAGAATCTGCTGATGTAAAAGCATACGAACTCACAGAACTAGAATTATTTGATTCAACTTCAGATGAAGAAAAAGAACTTCTACCTGCTGTCATACGCCAAGCTATTATAAACAAATATATCGAAAAAGAAATAGAGAACTATGGCGTACTTAAAGTAACTGCTGCTGGTAAAAAATTTCTTGCAAAACCAACAACATTCAAAGTCAGCAAAGATAATGATTTTAACGAAGAACAGGAAGAAACACCTCAAATATCTAATGGTTCATGTGCTATGGATCCTGCACTCTTTAGTATGTTAAAGGATTTAAGAAAAAAAATTGCTAAAGAAGAAAATTTACCTCCATATGTTATCTTCCAAGACCCATCACTCGAAGCAATGGCAACAACGTACCCAATCAATCTTGATGAGCTTCAGAATATTCCGGGAGTAGGTTCAGGTAAAATTGACAAAAAGTATGCACAAGAATTCGTCGACCTCATCCGCAAACATGTGCGAGATAATGACATTGAACGCCCAGAAGACCTTCGAGTACGTACCATTGCAAACAAGTCAAAACTTAAAATAGAAATTATTCAAGCTATTGATCGCAAAGTAGCTCTTGATGACCTTGCTGAATCAAAAGGAATTGATTTCCATGACCTCCTCAACGAAATAGATGCTATCGTTTACTCTGGTACAAAACTCAATATTGATTATTTTCTAGAAGAAGTGATGGACCTAGAAGTCATAGACGAAATATTCGACTATTTCAAAAATGAGTCAGAATCAGATGATGTTGAAGTAGCACTTAAAGAACTCGGAGAAAATGACTACACCGAGGTAGAAGTTCGTCTTGTCCGTATCAAATTTTTATCTGATATTTCAAATTAAATACTTAATATTAACCACTAGTAACTAAAAACTAGTAACTAAAAACTAAATTATGGCTATTATTAAACCTTTCAAGGGTGTACGCCCTCCAAAAAATCTTGTTGAACAAGTAGCATCTCGTCCTTACGACGTGCTTAACTCTGACGAAGCTCGCAAAGAAGCTGAAGGCAACGAAAAATCTCTCTACTACATCATCAAACCAGAAATCAACTTCCCAGTTGGTACAGACGAACACGAACCAATGGTGTACGACAAAGCTGCTGAAAACTTCCAACTCTGGCAAGACCGTGGCTGGCTCGTTCAAGACAAAAAAGAGTGCTACTATGTTTACGCTCAAACAATGAATGGCAAAACTCAATATGGTCTCTGCGTAGGTGCTTACGTTGACGACTATATGACTGGCAAAATCAAAAAACACGAGCTCACTCGTCGCGATAAAGAAGAAGACCGTATGAAACACGTTCGCATCAACAATGCTAACGTTGAACCTGTATTCTTCGCTTATCCTCACATCGACGAAATCGACGCTATCGTTGCCAAAACAGTTGCCAACGCTCCTGAATACGATTTCGTTGCTCCTGACGGTTTCGGCCACCACTTCTGGGTAATTGACGACGACGCTACTATCGCTCGC
>JAZRCE010000105.1:0-24253 GCA_045635445.1 Candidatus Aphodosoma sp. | reverse complement strand
GAACAACAGCAATTTTAGGTGTAGCTTGGCAAACAGCTTGACCTAAAACTTCAGACACCTTGCACATAACAGGGAGTCCACCTACAGGGCAAAGTAGATTTTCAAGAGATTCTGCCTTTACACAAGCCTCAGCAAAACCGCGGCAACCAGGAAATCCACATCCACCGCAATTGGCACCAGGAAGAAGTTCTGTTACAGCATCGATACGTGTATCTTCTTCAACTTTAAATTTTTGGGCAACAAAATAGAGGATCACTGCAGATGCTAATCCTATGATACCCAAAACAATGATAGATGAAATAATTAAATTCATATATTTAGATTTATAGTAGCGTGATATATTGTTTTTTGCTTATTTTTATTGGCTATATAGTAGCTTTACTTAATCTCTTTTTTGATTGCGTAAAACTGAAATTTAGCTTGTATTTTATGTCGTATAAGTCGGAGTATAATTAAATATGGTACGAGAGAAGCAAGTGCGCAAGATCCGACTATAAGTTCATTGGTTGTGATAGAGTTGGCAATGAACATGGTTGCAATAATAATGCAAAAAGGGAGTATATAGGCAAGTAGTATAGCTTGCATACCGAGTGATTTCTGTCCGATAATAGTTACAGACTCACCTACATTTAAAGTATTGTCAACAATGTTAGCTTCAATAATTTTTTCTGTCTTTTCGGATGCTCCACATATTGATTTGACATGACAAGAGGCACACGCCGAAGTTTGTTCAATCTTGACGTGAGCAATTTTATCATTTATTGAGATGATAACACCCTGATGTTCAATGGTGTTTTGCATATCTGTTTTTTCTAGTTATTCAATTTACAAAGTTACAAATAATCTTTTTAATAGGCAAAATATTTTAACTTTAGTTTGTGTTATTTTTTTTGATTATTTGGTATTTTGCGCCTTTTTCGTCGGTGAAAGTTGCGGCGAACTCATTTTCTTTGACAATTAGGGTCGCATTTGTTATTTTATGACTATTTTGTGATATTGTCATGTTTGAAAATTCAGGTATTAGGGTGAAAGCCTTTTTGTCTTGATTGGTGTAATATGTCCCTATTGGTAGATTGTTGGTTGATATAGGTGTGCGAGTGACGAGGGATATAGTTGTGTCGTTGTTAGATAGTGCAACTTTGAAGTGATTGAAGTTCTCTTCGCTATCAATAGATATTTTTGTAACGTCTACTTCTGTATATTCTATTGTGTGTGTGTTTGGTGTTGTGCTAGTGTTGTATATAGGTATATCGCCAGAGAAAGAAATAGTAATATTTTCCTTATTAGATCCAGTAAAGTTGCATTTGAGTCTATAGTGGTTTGTTATTTCAACGTTTCCTTCTGTAAAAAAAATAGCATTAAGT
Organism: Candidatus Aphodosoma sp.; assembly: GCA_045635445.1. GTDB lineage: Bacteria > Bacteroidota > Bacteroidia > Bacteroidales > Paludibacteraceae > Aphodosoma. The sequence goes on along the minus strand of JAZRCE010000105.1, from coordinate 22,889 downwards.
CCATAATAAGTGTATTCTCCTAGATAAGATCCTGTGGCATAATACGAATTGTTAGTTTCTATTAAGGCACCAGGTTTTATACCGAAATCGATTATTTCGTTAGAGATTTTGTATGAACCAGTAGGTATAGTATTGTTGTTGACTGGTACATAGATGTTTAAGTTAATAAAATTACCATTTCCTTGTATAGAACCAGTTGAGTCAATTGATATATCTTCGTTGTAGAGGCGGATGATTATATTTTTTTTGTTTTCTAGAGAATCTACTCCTTCGTCAAAAGCTATTGCTTTGGAGTAGTGTAATTGGATATTAGGAGACTTTACAGTTACTTTGCAGTGAGCTTCGTGTGTCTCTGTTTTTCCAGTGATGATACAATCTCCAGCAGAAATGGCACTGACATTGCCTTTGGTGTCTACAGTGGCAATGTTAGGGTTGCTTGATTTCCATGATGTAGGGTTGTAAATACTTGCAGATATGGGCGAGATAATCATTTCTATTTGTGAAGTTTCTCCAACGTCAAGAGTGATTTCAGTTGGATTTAGAGTGATTGATTCTACTTTGGTTTCATTTGTGCAAGCAAAGAAAGCAAGTAAACAAAGTAATAGGATGTAGGTTATATTTTTCATTTGATTTGTTTTTTTGCAGTAAATAGCGAAGATAAGAATCCCATTATTAATACAGTAGAGATGATTATAACAATGTCGAGTGGTTGTAATTCAACGGGATATATTTGTGAACTATGATTTGTTTTTATTTCTATGAGGCCAAAATGTTCTTGTAGTAGCACAATAGCAATACCAATAATAGAACCAATTATCACTCCGAGTGAAGAAATTAAAGTTCCTTCAAGAGTAAATATGTGTTGTGTTTGTTTTGTTGTTGCACCGAGAAAATTGAATAGTGTAATGTCGTTTTTCTTTTCAATTATTATCATTGATAAAGATCCTATTATATTAAAAGTGGCAATCATTATGATAAAGCATAAAATCATAAAAGTTGTCCATTTTTCTATTTTAGTGATGCGATAAAAATCGGCTTGTTGTTCGTATTGGTCTAGAATGATAAAGTCGTTTGCAATTATTTCTTTTAGTTGTTTTTTTATTGAATTAATTTTTTCTTTGTTGCATTTGATTTCAATTGCAGTGACATAATCATTGTTTAGTTGGTATGCATTTCTTACGGCGTCTATTGGCATGATAACAAAATTGTCATCGTATTTTGGTTGCATTACGCAGAATATACCGTTGTTGTAGAATGAGGTTAGAGTAAAGTTAGCATCGGGACGAGCGAGGTTGACCTTTCTGTTTTTTGGTGCATATAAAGTGAGAGGTTGTAGAAGATTAACACTCGAATTAATTTGTTCGGCTAGACCAAATCCGATTGCTGCGAGGTTTTGGTTGTTGTATGAATTTTCAAAATCCATTGATCCATCCCACATTATGGTTTCGGAATTTATGATGTTATTATAGTTATAGTCTACACCTTTGATTTTTGCTGGTGCTTGTTGGTTGTTGTATGCAATTAAGCCATCTTGTTCTACGATTTCGCACCAAACATCGTGTAAGTTGAGGGATTTGGCTTTTTTTATAATTGGATTTTTCGAAGAGAAATATTTGCCTTCTTTTGGTGTTATTTTGAGGGAAGGGTCGAAAGCGGAGAAAGAGTCTTGTACTAAGTTTTCAAACCCGTTGAGTACAGATAGCACAACAATAAGCGCCATAGTACCTATGGCGACGCCAGCCATACTAACCCATGTTATTAGGTTGATGGTATTGTGTCGTTTCTTCGAAAATAGATAACGAATAGCTATGAACAATTTATAGTTCATATATTATGCAGTGATTGATGCGCCGAATGGTTAATTATGAATTATGCATTGTGAATTATGCATTAATCAAAGTTCGCCTTCTATTTCGTCAAGAGGAGTGTGTAGGAATGGGTCGGCGTTTAGTAGTTCGTCGATTTTGGATAGTTTCTCGATCGACTCATCGTTGTAGAAGTTTAGTTCAGGGATGATACGAAGTTGGTGGCGAAGGCGGTTGCCGAGTTCGAAACGAAGAGCTTTAGTATCGATGTTGACTTGTTCGAGCACAGCTGCAGCTTTGTCCGTAGGGAATATGCTAAGGTAGATGCGGGCAATGCTGAGGTCGGGAGTAATACGTACTTCAGAAACGCTGATTAGCGTGCCTTGCATTTTGCGAGCATAGTGAATAAATATTTCTCCAAATTCTTTTTGGAGCATGCGAGCGATTTTTTCTTGTCTTGTTGATTCCATATATTACATTATAGTTTTAATTTGCAAAGGTACAAAAAAGTTTTGATTTTATGAAATTTGTGGAAGTGTGTTTTTGTGATGATGAAAAGAGCGACCAACATTGGATGTTAGTCGCTCTTTTGTTATGTATAAATAGTGATTATTCAATCATTATTTTTGAGCTTTTTTAGCTTGTTTTTCTTGGATGTCGTAAGCAATTGGAGATGCGATGAAGATTGTTGAGTAAGTACCAACGATTACACCGAGAAGGATTGCGAATACGAAACCACGGATAGTCTCACCACCGAAGATGAACATTGCGAGCAATGGCAATGCAGTAGAGAATGATGTAGAGAATGTACGGCTCAATGTAGAGTTAACTGACATATTGATCAATTCGTTGAGAGCACGTTTTGGATACAAGCCTACATTTTCACGGATACGGTCGAATACGACCACTGTATCGTTGATAGAGTAACCGATAACGGTCAAGATAGCAGCGATGAATGATTGGTCGATTTCGAGTGAGAAAGGCATGATTGTATAGAAAATTGAGTAAATACCCAAGATGAATAATACGTCGTGAACGAGACCTACAACAGCACCAGCTGAGAATGCGATGTTGCGGAAACGTATCAAGATGTAAAGTGCGATAGCAATCAAAGCGAAGAGGATAGACCAGATAGCTGAAGTTTTGATGTCGTCAGCAACTGTAGGACCTACTTTTTGTGAACTTTGGATACCGAATGTAGTTGCGTCGTCGAGAGTAGAAGCACGGTATGCGCCATTTTCAACTACATAACGTTCAACGAACATTTCTTTAGTAACATTTTCGTTCATCATTGGTTTGAGGCTTGTGTAAAGCATGTTTTCAATTTGAGCGTCGATGTTTTCGTCGATTGATTCGTTGCCGTAGTTAGTAGAGATACGCACTTGGTTGTTGTCACCCATAGTGATAACACTTGTTTGAGCATCAACGAATACGTTGCTAAGGATTTCGCGAACGTCGTCAGTGCTAACTGGTTGTTCGAAACGAACTACATAGTTGCGACCACCAGAGAAGTCGATACCTTGTTTTAAACCGCGGAAACCGAGAGATATGCAAGCGATAAGTAAGATAATGCCTGAGAAGATATAACCGTATTTGCGGATTTTTACGAAGTTGATAGAAAGGTTTTGGAACCAGTTTTTAGTGATTGCAGTAGTGAATTCGAGTTTCATCTCTTTTTCGCGGTTAGCGATACGGTCGTAAACAAGACGAGACAAGAATACGGCAGTGAAGAATGAAGTGATGATACCGATAATCAAAGTAGTAGCGAAACCTTTGATAGGACCTGTACCGAAGTAAACGAGGATGATACCAGTGATGAGTGTAGTGATGTTAGCATCGGCAATAGCTGAGAATGCGTTGCTATAACCATCAGCGATAGCTTTTTTGAGGTTTTTGCCACCTTTGATCTCTTCGCGGATACGTTCGTAGATAAGCACGTTAGCATCGACAGCAGTACCGAGAGTAAAGATGATACCAGCGATACCAGGCAATGTCAATACAGCGCGGAATGAAGCGAGGATACCGAACAAGAATACGATGTTGATGAGCAACATAGCATCGGCGATAAGACCAGGAATCATACCGTAGTAGAACACCATGTAGAGGAGAACGAGTACGAACGCGATAATGAAAGACATTAAACCAGATTGGATAGCTTCTTCACCGAGAGATGGACCAACAACGTCTTCTTGGATGATGCGAGCAGGAGCAGGCATTTTACCAGATTTCAATACGTTAGCTAAGTCTTTAGCTTCTTCTGGAGTGAAGTTACCAGAGATTTGAGAGTTACCTCCTGTGATTTCTGTGTTGACAGTTGGGAAAGAGTAAGCATAGCCGTCGAGAACGATAGCGATTTCGCGACCGATGTTTTCTTTAGTCAATCGAGCCCAAGTTTTTGAACCTTCTGCGTTCATTTTCATGCTAACAGTAGAACCATTAGAGTATTGGTCGAAGTCAGCACGAGCGTCAGTTATGACGTCACCTTCGAGAGGAGCACGACCGTCGCGGTTAGTAACTTTGATCGCGATGAGTTCGTATACTGGTTGTTGTGCATCTGGATCCATGGCTTTCACAGTCCAAACGAAGCGAAGTTCGCGAGGGAAGAGTTCTGCCACTTGTTTCATAGCAAGCATGTCATTTACGTCGGCAGTGTCAGATGCTAGTGCAATACCAACAACAGGGCCATTGCTTTGCATAGGTTGAAGGATGCTGAACAATGGGTATTCGCGACGCATTTGTTCGCGGTCTACTTCAGTTGTTTCTGTCTCTGCTGTGAGTTCTGTTGCTAAGTCAGCAATAGAGTCAGTTGCTGTAGAGTCAGTTGTAGTTTCAGCGATTATTTCTTCTGTTTTAACTTCTTCTGTTTTAATTTCTTCTGTAGTTTCAGCAGAAGTGTTAGCTTCTTCGTTAGCACGGTTGATGTCGCGAATAACGGCGTTAGCTTGTTCGAGATAAGGGGCGATTTCAGCATATTTGAAAGTTTCCCAGAATTCGAGGTTAGCAGAACCTTGGAGGAGTTTACGAACACGTTCAGGTTCTTTTACGCCAGGGAGTTCGACAAGGATACGACCTTCTACATCAAGACGTTGGATGTTTGGTTGAACGACACCGAAGCGGTCGATACGAGAGCGAAGAACGTTGAAAGAGTTATCAATAGCGCTGTTAACTTCTTCTTGGAGTATGCTGATTACTTCGTCGTTAGTAGCAGAGCTAGAGATACGGTCTTTGAGGTCGTATGTGCTGAATATGCCAGCGAGACGAGCATTAGCATCGAGTTTTTCGAATTCTTCTTGGAATATTTTCAAGAAGTTTTCGCCAGAACGAGCTTGGCGTTGGCGGCTAAGTTCGATGGCTTTGTTGAAATTTTCGTTTGTGTTGTAGTCTGAGAGGGCACGAAGTACATCGGCAACAGAAACTTCAAGTTGTACGTTCATACCGCCTTTAAGGTCAAGGCCAAGACCGATTTCTTTTTCGCGACATTCGCGGAGGGTGTAACCCAACCACACTTTTTCGCCACCTACAGAGTCCATGAAGTTGTAGTACTCTTGGTCGTCTCCATTAGCGTAAGCCTTAGCTTTTTTGTCGTAATTGTTGGTTACGACAGTAAAAGAGAGGTAGAAGAGGCAGATCAACATCAATGCAGCTGCAAGCAATCTAACAAATCCTTTGTTTTGCATAGTGTTTTTTAATTAGTTTATGTTTAATTTAATTTATTGTTATTCAGTGATAAACACACTAAAAATGCTACACTAATGGTATAGAACCACCAATGTACAATATTTTGGGGTGCAAAATTACGAAATTTTTTTTTATTATGCAAGTGTTTTTTTATTGAAGTGTGTTTTTCTTGTTTTTGTCGATGCGTCACATTATATACATTGTTCTTTTGATTTCTTCTGTTGTTTGAGTTATAGTATGTTTATAGTATATTTATAGTATGTTTATCATATATTCATAGTATATTTATTTTATGTTGAGTATTGGGTTTTGTTGCTGTGTGTTTTAAAAAAAAGTTTTCTCTTTTTGGTATATAAAAATATTTTACTAAATTTGCCACATATATCTACAAACAAATTCTACAAACAATCTCTTGCTAGGCAGAAAGAACATATGTCTCCTTGTTTATAATCTATTTATAGTTAAACAAGGTGGGGTGGGTAGTCTTTTCTACTTGCCATATCTTTTTGATTATTAGATTTTTTTGCGGTATGTAATTTGTGAAAGGAATTATATAGCGCATTTTTTTATTTTTTGTCAAAATTGTATTTAGGGTGAGGTTCTTTTTGCTTTTAATTTGAAAAATGTTATTAGTTATGAATGTAAAGCGACTATTTTTTATCCTTTTTTGCTTCTTTGCGTTTAGTTTTTCGGTGATGGCTCAGTATGAGGCACTGCCTTATTATTGTAATTTTGAGTCGAGATCGGAAAATTCGAATTGGATTTTGAATTCGGGTAATACGTCTAAATTTACTAATAAGTGGGTTATAGGAAAGCCTTATGTTGCGGGAGATGGTGATGATGGAAATTTTATGTATATTTCGTTTGATGGGGGTTCGAATGCGGGTTATGAAGATAAAGATAATTTTGTTGTGTCGTATCGATCATTTTCTTTGTTGGCGGGGAATTATGATCTTGCGTTTGATTGGAAAGGATTGGGTGTAGTTGGTATGGGTGAGATGTATGTGGCTTGGGTACCTGAGGCTTATGAGGTGATTTATGGAAAAATGGTTTCGTTGAATTTTTATACAGGGGAGAATGATTGGCCAACATGGTTTAAGAATTCGATACTTAAGTATTCGGATGGAGAAGATGTAGTTATGTATGGACGTACGATGTGGACACATGAGACTCTAAAAGTTCATTGTCCGGAGTCGGGTAATTATCGTTTGGTGTTTGTGTGGGTAAATAAGAATTCAGAGCCAGAATCGCCTGCGGGTTGTGTGGATAATATTGAGTTGGGACGGTCGGCATGTGGTATGCCATCGGATTTGATGGCTATAGGTAATGGTAAGGTTGCTACGTTTAGTTGGCAAGGAAGTGCGTCGGAGTATGAGATGAAATATAGAAAGGAGGGAGATGCTGATTGGACTGAGGTAAAAGAGATAAAGACGACACATATATCGTTGAATAATATTTCGAATGGTATTTATGAGGTGAAGATGCGAGCAATATGTGGCAGTGATACAACGATTTGGGCTTATTTTCCTATTACGTTTGTATATGAAGCGCAGTGTTTGGATTATTTGCAAATAGATAAGGCGTTGTGTACTTGGGGTAAATTTAAGAATCCAAAAGAGAATATAGGGAAGAAGGATTTTGGGTATGATTCGAAACTTTCGTCACATACAATACACTATAAGTTGGGCGAAACAGATCCACGTACAGGTGGTATGTTGAAGACAGTTCCAGATGATGCTGTAGCGTCGGTGCGTTTGGGTAATTGGGATATAGGAAGAGGGGCAGAATCGATTACTTATGATTATACTGTAGATGTAAAAACTGCGTCTATTTTGTTGTTGAAATATGCGATGGTATTGGAGGATCCTGATCATACGGCTACAGAACAACCGCGTTTTACGTTAGAAATTTTGGATGAACAAGGAAATATGGTTGATAATCTTTGTGGAGCAGCCGACTTTAGAGCTAGTAATGATACGACAGTTTGGAATACGTATTATCCAAAGAATTCGGCAACGATGCCGATTCGTTGGAGGGATTGGACTACAGTAGGTTTGAATTTGGAGAAGTATGATGGCCGAACATTGAAAATACGTTTGACCACATATGATTGCGATCAGGGAGGGCATTTTGGATATGCATATTTTACTATTGGATGTACGGTGGGTACGCTTGAGGGTATGAATTGTGGAGATTATCCAACAAACGAATTTATTGCACCTAAGGGTTTTTTGTATAAATGGTACACAGAGACAGATACGACTACTATTTGTACCGAGCGTATAATGCAAGTTGATCCAAGTGATAAGACACATTATTTGGTAGATGTTATTTATCCTACAGAGTCGCGTTGTTATTTTACGTTGAAGGCATGTGCAATTCCTCGTTTCCCATTTGCAGAGATGACCTATAAGCATACACCTAAAGATTGTCAGAATTTTGTTACGTTCAATAATACGAGTGGTATTGTCACAGAAGAGGGACGAACAGGCGATAAGGCAGAGATTGTGTATTGGAATTTTGGGAATGGAAAGACTTCGATGGAGTATAATCCGGTGTTAGAGATACCAAATGAGGGTTATCATTATGATAGTTGCTATTTGGTGGCAAGTTTGTGTAATGATTTGTGTACTGATACGCTTTGGTTTGAGCTTGATGTTCCGGCTATTGGACACATGTCTACGTCGTATGATGCGTATAAATGCTTGAATGACACATTGTTTCTTGAAAATGACACTTTGACAGAAGCTGGCTCTTATCTCTATTTTTACACTTCGAAATTTTCGGGCTGTGATAGTTTAGTGGTTTTGAATGTTATTGATTATCCCGATTATAATATTGAGGTTAATGACACTATTGTATTGGGTGAAGAGTTGATATTTGGGTCACAGACATTGAGAGATAGGGGTGATTATACTGAGGTATTTAAATCTTCTGATGGTTGTGATAGTGTAGTGACTTTGCATTTGCATGTGTTGCAATTGTTGGAATTTGATATGGTTGATTATATCGAGGTTTGCCACGATGAACCATATATATCATTTAATTTTGATATAGTAAAAGGGTCGCCAAGGGATGTGAATATATTGTTTGATGAAGAGGCAAAACGGTCGGGATTTGAGGATGTTGCACTCTCTTATGCAGGCGGAGATTTTGTTGAGATACCAATGCCGGATAGTGTGTTGCCTGGTGTGTATACATGTTTCTTTGATATGTGGGATGGTTTTGTTGGGTATGATTCGGTGACTGTTACGTTGGATGTTCGTTATGGTGTGTCGATATTGGCACAAAGGTGGTCAGATGTTATTGGTGTTAAGAATTTTGATTATAATGGAGGTTTTAGTTTTAATGCATTCCAATGGTTTGAGAATGAACAGCCAATTACTGGGGCAAATACGTCGGTTTTGTATGTAGAGAGTGGATTGAATGCAAATTCCGAATATAGGGTTTTATTGACACGATTGGACGATGGAGTTTCGCAATATACATGTGGATTTGTTCCTCAACCGTATGATGCGACAAATGAAATTTTGACGGTGTATAATATGGGTCAAGAGTATGAATATGCGAATGATGAACCTGCTCAAGTTCGTATTTGGTCGGTGTTAGGAGAGTTGCATGGTGTTTTTGATATAGGCGTTGAAGGTTCTGTTAGGATGCCATCAGTACCAGGTATTTATATTATGGAGTTTATAAAAGAGAATTATCATATTAGTTATAAAATTGTAGTTAAATAGGGTGTTTTTTAGCGATATGAAACGTACGTTGTTTTTATTTGTTTATTCTGTTGTATTTTTGTTCGGTCTAGGAGCAGCACAAAATATACAATTACCATATTTATGTGATTTTGAAGACGATGCAGAAAATGCAAAGTGGACATTGAATTACAATCCAAATCTTGAACCTGGTAGGCTCAAGAATTTGTGGTATATAGGCGAGGCAGATGCTAGTGAAGGAAAAAAATCGTTGTATGTAAGTTCGGATGGAGGAGCAACAGTATCTTATACCAATTCGGATAATACGATTTTGGCATGGCGAGTGATAGAGTTGCCAAAGGGTACGTATGATTTGGCATTTGATTGGTTGGCTTATGGCGAGGGTACAAGTGCTGTTTATGTAGCATGGATGGATAGTGCGACTAAAAGAGTGTTGTCGTTGACATCTATGGATTTGCCTGTGTCGATAAGTGAAAATGCATTGACATTCAATGTTGACAACAGAGATGTGACATCGTTGAAGAATGCGTCGGTATGGCAAAGGGCAACAACACAAATAGTTTCGGATGGAGTTACTAAGTATAAGTTGGTGTTTGCTTGGAACAATTCGTCGTCGAAACCTATTCCACCAGGCGCAGCTATTGATAATATTCAGATAGCTAAGTCGACGTGCGAAAAACCTAAAAATTTGAAAGTTAAGAGTAAGGGCTCTGTAGCTACTATCCGATGGGAGTCTGATGCAGACGAATTTATGTTGCGTTATAAGCGTAATACCGATACTCAATGGCAAACACAGATGGGAATAAAACAAGATTCGCTTGTGATTTCGGGTTTGAGTAATGGAGTATATGATTTTTGGTTGCGTTCTATTTGTTATGATGCATCGGGTAATGATACAGGTATATGGGTTTTGTTTCCTAAAGTTTTGGTTTATGATGCATTGTGTATTGATTATTTGAAGATAGATTCGTCTAATTGTACTTTTGGACCGGTGGCAAATCCAGAGCAGAACAAAGGGATATTGGATTTTGGTTATGCAACTGTTCGATCTCGTCACACAGTTCATTTCTTGCCAGGCGAACGAGATCCTCGTACGAATGGTGTTTTGAAAACTATTCCTGAAGGAGAAATAGCGAGTGTGCGTTTGGGTAGTTGGGATAATGCACATGCCGAGACAGCAACGTATGAATATTTGGTAGATACGGTTGTGGCTCAGGTGTTGATGCTGAAATATGCTATTGTATTTCAAGATCCAAATCACCCAAATAAAAAAGATCAACCCCATGTTCAATTGCAGATTTTTGATGAGAATGGTAATGAGGTGAATCCTTCATGTGCTGGAGCCGATTTTTATGCAAAGGCTGGAGTTGATGGATGGGTTACGATAGAGAATGGTGAAGCTAAGGTGGTGTGGAAGGATTGGACAACGTTAGGATTGAATCTAGAGGGGTTGCATGGTCAAAAGATTAAGATAAAGGTATCGGTTGCGGGATGTACATTCTCGGCACATTATGCCTATTTATATTTTACGTTAGGTTGTACTTCTGGTAAACTTGAGGGTATCAATTGCGGCGAAACACCGACGACACAGTTTATAGCGCCAGAGGGTTTTAACTATCGTTGGTACAAAGCATTCGATGATCCTACTACAGGTGTAGACGAAAGAGGTGTGACATTGTGTGATTCTATTGTTTTTGATGTGGATCCAAATGATACAACGACATATAAGGTTGATGTTATCTATCCAGAGGATGCAAATTGTTATTTTACGCTTAAGGCTAATGCAATACCACGTTTTCCTAAGGCGCAGGCAGAATATGATATTGAAGTGAAAGATTGTCAATCGATAGTGAAGTTCAAGAGTACATCGTATATTTATACTCAGGATAGAATTACGGGAGAATTAGGTACTAGTGAAGATCCGGTTGAGACGCTCTATTGGAATTTTGGCAATGGTCAAACAAGTATGTCATTGACGCCAGAAGTTAAGTTTCCTAATGATGGTCGTGAGCATGAGGTTATGTTAGTGGCAGGTTTGTGTAATAATTTATGTTCCGATACAGTATATCTTAAGGTGCAAATGCCTTTGTTGAAAGATACAGTTGTGCATGTTGAAGAGCAAATTTGTAAGGGCGAGATTTATAATTTTGTAGATACAACATTGACCACAGAAGGAGAGTATGTGAGAACAATAGAGTCGTGGGGAGGATGTGATAGTACTATTATTTTGAATCTCACAGTTTTGGATAAATATTACACCGACATTTACGACACAATTTGTGAGTCAGACTCATATGTTTTTGGCGGTGACACGTTGTATTTGCCAGGTGTTTATGTCGATTCGTTGATTTCGGATAAAGGGTGTGATAGTATTGTTACACTCTATCTTGAGCAGATAAAACCATTGTCGCTTGATTTGCACGATGATAATTTGTTTGCTTGTTCCGATGATAATGAATTAGAAATATCTTATGATTTGCCACAGGAGGGCGATAGATTGCCAATAGCATATTCGGTAAGATTCAATAGGGCAGCACAAGATGCTGGTTTTGTGGATGTGATAGATGTAGTTTGGGATAGCACAACGCAATATATACCAATTCAGATTCCTTTGGATTGTAGACCAAATAGATATGGAGCAACACTAACGCTTAAGGACCAAAGAGTAATTTGTGGTGATGAGGCGATTGATGTAGTTTTTGATGTTTATTATAGTACATCAATTTTGGAGGTTAAGTTTGGAAACTTAATTACGGTGTATGACTCAGTGCATAATGGTGGTTATTCTTTTGTTGACTATCAATGGTATAAGAATGACTCGATTTTGGAGGACGAAGTAGAATCATTCTTCTATTTGCCAGAAGGAGAGGTGTTTGATAAAGGCGATTGTTATTATTTAATGGCTAAGCGAGCAGATGATGGAGTAGTTACACGTACGTGTGAGATTTGTCCAACAGTGTTTACTTCGGTAGAAGATGTAAATGATGAGGTTTCGTTGATTTCTAGTACCTTGGTTGATCCATTGGCAGATATTGTATTGGAGCATTGTGACAAAGCCGATGTGAAAATATATACTCTTGCCGGAGTGTTGGTTGATTTGTGTGAAATCGATTCTAATAATAGAGTTATAAAAGCTCCATCAGAGAGTGGTTTTTATCTGTTGCATATAGAGAGCAACAATAGAAGAGTTGTGTACAAAATCAAAGTAAAATAACGAACAATAAATAATTAATCTTAGTATAAACCTTAAATTTTTAAACGTTATGAATGCATTTCTACGCAAAAGTTTGTTTACACTAGTTGCGGTTTTATGTACTACGTTCATAAACGCACAGTATCGGTATCTCGATGAAACATTTGAGTCGGGCATATCGAGTGTATGGACTCAGGAGTCGTCAAGCAGAGCAAATGTTTGGGGAGCAACTGAAGGCGTGGCCGTTCTTGAAGGACAGGCCCTAAATGCGGTTTCGGCATTGATATCACCAGAGGTTGATATTGCTGAAGCAGTAGAACCAATTTTTCGTTTTTCATACAAAAACGAACAATTCGATGGCAAATTAAATGATTTTGCTGTTTATGCACGTGTTCGTCCTGATACAGCATGGGTGCTTTTGTATCAATCATCGGCACGTGAGAAAAAAATGGTAGAAAAAGATTTTATCATTTCAGACATGTTAAAATCTAGCACATTCCAATTGAAATTCGAGGTAACTAACAATGGTGGTGGTATGACTGCTGTTGATAATGTAGTAGTTTCGGATAGTAAATCATGTGTGGCGGCTCCAACCAATTTGTCGGTAGCCGAGTTGTCTCAATCGCATGCAAAACTCACTTGGATGACAGATTCTTTTGCTGTAAATACTCGTATAGAATTATACGAAATAGTACAGAAAAAAGACACTAAACTTCAATTAGAAGAGAAAAAAGAGTTTGTAACAGAAGCAACGTTCCCAGTTAGCAAATTGCTCAATATTTATGAGGCAAAAAATTTAAAACCAGGGACAGACTATAGAGCATATGTTTTGGCGGATTGCGAGTATGGTGATGTAAGTGCTTATGCTACTATTGATTTTACTACAATTTGCGATATTTGGGCAACTCCATATTTCGATGATTTCGAAGACTATACAGCAAGAGATTTGAAATGTTGGAGATTGTCTGCTGATGGGGCAAGTTATGTTCCTATAATAGATACTACCACAGTAGCACAAAGTGGTAAGAAATCGTTGAAGTTCTATTCTGCAAAGGATAAATATGGTTATGCATATACACCTCAATTCGATGTTGAGGATATTAGCACTATGGCGGTTTCATTCTATATCTATTCGGATAAAACCCCAAATGCTACATATTCAACAGAGTTGGTAGTTGGAGTATTGACAAATCCAGCCGATCCATCAACATTTACTCCAGTTCACACAGTCTCTCCATCGCAAACAGGTGTTTGGCAAAGAGTGGATGTTTCGCTTAAGGAGTATGATGGTGACTCTTATGGCAATTATGGTAAATACATAGCATTCCGTTCGGGTAATGCCGAAAAGACCAATTATGTTTGGATTGATGATATCACACTTGACAAGATTGGATGTTTTGCTCCACAATTAGCACAAATAGATAAGCTTACAAGTCATGAGTTGACTATGTCGTGGACCGAAATGGGTTTGTCGAAAAGTTACAATGTGAAGATTTCGACTACAAAATTAGATGCAGAAGGTTTGACACAACCAGCATTTATAGATCTTTCGGTAGATACAACTAGTTTCACAGTAACAACACTCAAACCAAATTCTACTTACTACGTATATATTCAATCTGAATGTGGAACTTGGACACCAGATCCGATTATCATAGAAACAGAAACAGTGTGGACAATTGGTTATCATGACAATATTTCGTCATATAAAACAACAGTTCCAGCAGAGTGGCGTCGCAATACAGCAAGTTCGGCTACATCTAACTTTACGATAGTAACTTCATCAACTTATAATAATAAGTTAGACCCACAAAGTGGTACAACTAATGGAGCTATTTGTTTCAAACATCCAACAACTGCGGTTCAAACATATGTTATTTTCCCACAATTAGAGGTAGACCGCATTCAAGATGTTCAAGTCTCTTTCTGGCTTAATCAGTATATAACAAGCGCTAAAGGTAAAGGTATAGTGGTTGGTGTTTGCGATGTTGCAGATATTGCTACTGCTGTAGCAGTGGATACAATTTATCCTTTCGACCAAGCGTTCAAGAAATATGAAAAACATAATGTAACATTTGAAAATTATGCAGGCAATGGCAAATATTTTGCGATGTGGACACCAGAAGATAAGCCATCAGCAGCTATAACATATTACATTGATGATATTCATATTGATTCTCTTAAATTAAACAATAGCCCTGAAGCATTCAGATATGTTGAAGTGTCACAAAATTCAGCTAAATTGCGCTGGTCATCAACAGGGGCTTCGAAATGGGAAGTTGAAGTGTATGCAACAAATACACGCACAGGAACTCCTATTGTAAGTTCAGAAACAACACAAACAAGTTATCAAGTAGTAGGTCTTGAAAAGGCAACAACTTATTATGCATTTATTCGCACTTTGTCTGAATTAGGTAATTCAGATTGGTCAGTGCCAGTTGCCTTTACAACGCAAGATATCCTTACTATTCCTTATAACAATGATTTCACAAATGAAACAACAGGAACAAATAAAGGAGCTCCTAAAGGATGGTTCTTGTATAACACAAATGCTTCGGCTTCTGCATCGTATGTTCCTTATGTATATGCAACAGCGTGGACTGCAGCATCAGGTTCTACTATACCGACAGAAGTTAAGGAGAATTCATTGTATTTTAATACAACTTCGTCATATAAGGATGCTTATGCAGTAATGCCAATGCTTGTAGATTCTGTTGAGATGAGAACATTGCTTATGTCGTTCTATGCTCATACCAATTCTACAACATCATCATACGGACGAGCAATAGAGGTAGGTGTTATGACCGATCCTAACGATCCTGAGACATTTGTTAAAGTTTCTGATATCGAATTGCAAACCGCTAGAGTGACAGAAAAATTCTTTGTTGCTTTTGGTGGATATCAAGGCACAGGTCGTTATATTGCATTCCGTAGCAATATGGCAAAAACAGTTCAATTGATGGTAGATAACATCGAAATAGAATTTGTTAGTGAATGTTCAGAGGTAACAAATGTGAAGACTGATGTTTTGACTAATAAAGATGCTATCATCTCTTGGGTGAAAGGTAATAAAGAAACAAGATGGAACTTCAAAGTTTATGATCAAGCAGTTGAATATGATGCTATCGATTCAACACCAGCTGCAATCTATGATGGAGAAGTAACCAATAATCCATATTCATTGACAGGTCTTAAACCACTTACTACTTATTATGTATATGTTCAAGCAGTGACAGATAATTGTAAGGGTTCGTGGTCTCAATGTTTCGAGTTTACAACACCATGTCCAGATGTATTTGAAGTACCATATGTATGGGGATTTGATGAATATGCAAATAATGATGTTCCTGATTGTTGGATTTCAAAAGGTGCTACATCTACAAGTACAATGCCAAAAGTTTATAATGGTACAAACTGTAGAGACTATAATACAGGTACTGCCGAAGGCAATGTATTCTATATGTCATCTTACAATACTGGTTATTCTTATGCAATTCTTCCTGAATTTAACGAAGATGTGGCTAATTTGCAAATATCATTCTATGGCTATACAACCAAAACACCAGATGTTTCTTATATTGAAATTGGTGTGATGGAAGATATAGATAGTACATATCTCGATCCAACAGTATTCTATACTAAAGTGCCAACAAACGATAAATTGTTTACATTTGTAGAGCGAGTAGAAGTGACAGAAATGAAACAATGGCAACCTTTCCTTGTTATGTTCGATAAATATAAAGGTAAAGGAAAACGTATAGCATTCCGTCAAGGATTACATTCTACAAGTTCGAATGGATATTTCTATATTGATAATCTCAAAGTAGATAGAATGCCTTTGTGTAAGAAAATCACAGGCATAGAGGCTAAAAAAATTACTCACGAACAGGTAACACTTCATTGGAATGTTGGTGATGAAACAGGTTGGAATATCAAAGTTGCAAAAGCAAAAATCAATCCAAATGCCGAAGATACTGCAAATTTGGTAGTGGCAGAAAAAACAGTGACAACAATGCCATATACGCTTGAAAACATTGATGCAAATACAGAATATTTTGTTTACATTCAAGGTTATAATACAACATTAGATTGTGTAGGTGATTGGTCAGAACCATTCCAATTTATCTCTAACTGTGCACCACTCAAAATGGGTTATACCGATAATTTTGAGCAATATCAAGGCGCAACAGGCGAGGGTAGTGCTTTGCGTTGTTGGATTAAGTCAGGTTCGGATACATGGATAGCTTATCCATTCTTGCATACTGAGTCGGCTAGTGGACATAAACCAGTTCAAGGCGATAGCGTATGTTTGTATATGCAAAATGCATCATCATATGTATCAGCTACCGAGTCAAACGCTATAGTGACATCTTACGTAGCAACTCCAGAGTTGGATGTCGATTCTATCGAACAATGTCAAGTGTCGTTCCGTGCATATACAGTTTCAAGTTCATATATTCTTGGTCAATTTGAGATAGGTGTAATGACAGACCCTTATGATCCAACAACATATCGTGCTGTTTATTCGGATACAATACCATATAATTCAGTGACTAAAGAGTGGACTGATTATACAGTTAATTTCTTGAATTATACAAATGACGACTTTGGTGATAAAGGTAAATGTATTGTGTTCCGCTGCTTGCCAGGACAAAACAAAACATATCCTGATCGTGTAGCAACTAATAAAATCTATTTCGATAATATTGTTATCGAACCATATTCACCATGTTCAACACCACGTCGTGCTACTTTGATTGATGCAACTGTTGATGGTGCTACATTCAAATGGCAATCTCCAGCTGCTGATTCTTATCGAGTTATTGCAGTCCAACGCGAAGAGGCAAATCCTATGATTGCTGATTTAGATACTATTGTTTCATCAAATCCTTGTACATTAGAAGGTTTGAAATCAAACACAAATTACTATCTATATGTTCAATCAAATTGTGGTGCCGATGCTAGTGCGTGGTCAGATCCATTGCAAGTTCGTACTTTAGGTTGTAGCTCACAATTGCCTTATTACGAAAGCTTTGAAGGTCATAATGTTTATATTTCATCTTCAAAACAAATACTTCCATATTGTTGGAATGGTTATGCAGAAGGAGTTCTTGCAGAAGGAGGTTTAAATGAAAGTACATCTCCAAAAGCAACAGCATATCCTTATATCACAACAGGCTCATCTGTAACAACACCAACAAGAACTGGTTCATATCATTTGTTGTCGTCAAAAGAGGCGTTGTCTATCTTGCCAGAATTTGATGTTAAGGATATTCGTCAACTTTCAATGAGCATGTATTATAGTTTAGGAAGTACAACGTATTCATTAGAAGTGGGTGTATTGGAAGATATCGATAATCCACAATCTTATGTAACGCTCGACGTGCTCGAATGTTCAAAATCAAACGTTTACAATGAGTTTGTTATAGATTTTGCTAAATACGATGTTCCATTTAATAAAAATTCACGTATTGCATTCAAAGCAATTTCATCAGGAGCATATATTGATGATATTTATGTAAATTATACTGATGGATTGTGGAAACCTGCAAATCTTAAATTTGTATCAGCTACACACAATTCAGTATCATTTACTTGGAAACAAATCGGAACACCTGATAGCTATGATGTAATACTTGTTAACGGAACCGATACTATCAAGCAATCATTTATTACAAATGAAGTTACAATATCAGGACTTCCATCTAACACAGAATATGATGTATTTGTGTATGCAGTAAAAGATGGTGTTCGTAGTGATGTTTCAGAGCCATTCTCAGTGTTCACATATTCAGTGCCAGCACAGTTGCCATACGCAAATGATTTCAACGTAGCAGAAGAAAATGCAGAATGGCATTTGTATACAAAAGGAACATCAACCAATAGTTGGATGTTTGGTAAAGATGCAGTGTCAAATGATACTATGGCATTATACATTAGTAATGATGGCGAACATAACCTATATCAAGTTGGCGTAGCATCTCAATCTTGGGCATATCGTACAGTTGAGGTTAAAGAAGCCGGAGTTTATGATGTTGCTTTCCGTACACGATTCAATGCGATAGATGCAAACTCTGCACATAAATTCAAAGTGTTGTTTATGCCAGCATCTTATGTTCCAGATGGAACAAGTCTCATCGACTTTTATGGTCGAGGTACAGCTGTTGTGCTAAAAAAATCAAATCCTTTGGTTGTACTTGAAGAGACATATACAAATGGTGAGTGGAGTGATTATGTAGGTAAAGTTATAGTTGAAGAACCAGGATACTATAATTTTGCAGCATGTTTTGTTACAACAACACAAAAATCTACTCCAAAATATGCACCAGCAATAGATAGTTTGCGTATAGCACCAGCAACATGTTATGCTCCTTATAATTTCCAAATTGCAGAGGTGTTGGATACTGCTGTTACACTTCTTTGGGAAGATAGTAAGATTGCAGAATGGGATATGATTGTTTCTACAAAATCAGTGGTAGATCCATCAACATTGACAGCAGAAGATATCGTTGTAGACACAACGTTGACTACAACTAAGTTTGTTGTTAAAACAGTTCCATCAACACCTTATTATGTATATTTGAAGGCTACATGTGATGATGTATATTCAAATTTCGATTTTGCAACATCTTGTCAACAAGCAGAATTGCCATATGTAAATAACTTCTCTGGTTATACTATTAGTAGTACAACTAATCCAATTACATCAACATGTTGGTCGGCAAGTGGTGTTGAAGGAGTATATCTCAACACAGCCTATCATTCTGTTAATATAAATAAAGATACATTGCTTGAAATTAAGTCAATGACTGTTGTAGCAATGCCATTGATGTCAGAATCGATCAAAGATTTGGAAATTTCATTTGAAATGTCGCACGGTTTGGGTGTTACAGCACCAACACGTTTTGAACTTGGAGTTGTAACAGATCCATATAATCCTAAAGAGACATTCGAAGCTCTTGAAACATTCAATTGTCCAGGCGTATTTAGTGCTTCTAATCAATTAGAATTTGGTAAATATTACTATAATTTCAGTGCGTACGAAGGCAATGCTCGTTATATAGCATTCCGTTCACCAACAGGAGCATTCTATCTCGACGAAGTTGTAGTTTCTAAATTGCCAGAATGTCCACGTCCTTATAGTCTAAAAGTGGCAGGTGTTACTAGCAATTCAGCTAACCTTACATGGTCGGCAATGGACAACCAATCAAGTTGGGTAGTCGCAGTAACAAGTACAGAGGTATCTGCAACTGTTCTTGATTCTCTTGTGGCTAATAACGAGTGTATATTTACCGATACAGTTAATACTAATGTTGCTGTTTTGGCAAATCTACCACATACATCAACACTCTTTGCATATGTTAAGTCAAATTGCAACAATAGTGGAACTTGGTCTACTGCATTAGAGTTTAATTCTGGATATGAAGTTTGCAAATTGCCATATTCAGAAAACTTCCAAGAGGTAGATAATGATCAGTTGCCATTGGCATGGAATCGTTATGATATCAGTTTAGAAGATGTTCGAGATGGTGAAGCATTAAGAGTTGCTCCACGTGCTCAATATAGTGCTTTTGCTGTAGACGTAGTAAATCAAAAACCAGATACATTGCACTCTTTGTATACTACTCTTTATAAAGCAAAAGATGCAGCAAATATTTATCGTTGGGTAGTTGGTCCTGAAATTTATGTTTCAGAGAAATCGGCACTTGCATTTGATGTTAAGTTCTCAAATTCTTCTATTTTGAAAACATTGTCAGAGTTCAGTGTCCTTATCTCAACCGATAATGGTAAAACATGGGCATCAGAAGATCAAACAAAATTTGCAAATGCAATATCTGCTGATTATCGTTTTGTAGATTATCTCGATGTTTATAAACGAGTATTTATTGAGTTAGATAAATATGTAGGAGACACAATTCGTTTTGCATTCTACACCAAATCACTTGATAATAATACAACAAAAGTCAATATCGACAATATCACAATAAAACCAACACAAGTATACGATTATACTGATACTGGTTTTGAAAAACGCGATTATGAAGGATATGGATTTGAGTTTGATTACACAGAGATGAATCCTGGTGTGAAAGAAGCTAAACGCTATGCTGCTGGATCAGATCTCACTATTAATGATAGTATTATTAACATTGATCTTACAGTATTGCCAATTTTGCGTACAGATATCGAAGATATGATGTGTCCTGGCGATGAGGTATATACAGAAAATGGTTTCTCTGTTTCAGAAGTAGGTGTTTATCAACAACGTCATACTGTTGCTTCAGGAGCCGATAGTATTGTAACTCTCACACTTGGTATTTTCGAAGGAGAAACAGAATTTGCAATTTCTGAAACAATCAAACAAGGCGAGTCATTCTTGTTCGGAGGCGAAAATCTCACCGAATCAGGTGTTTATACCGATAGTCTTGTAAATCAATATGGTTGCGACTCTGTAGTAGTTCTTACATTGACAGTTGAGCCAACTTCAGATGTAGCTCTTGAAAATACTGAATTAGTTGAGTTAGTATTAACTCCTAACCCAGTTCAAGTAGGCGAAGAGTTGTTGATAAATGCAACATTCTCGGCTGAAGAACTCGAAGGAATGGTAGTTGAGGTATTTAACTCAGTTGGTCAATGTGTTTATACATCACAACCAGCGGTTGCTCCAATCGCGATAACAGCTCTTCCTCAAGCAGGTGTTTATATGGTCAATATAACAACCGCATCAGGTAATCGTTATCAAGGTAAAGTGATTGTTAAATAATCTTTACAATTAATATCTTATTTATTCAGAGGTGTCGATTAATCGGCACCTCTGTTTTTCTATAGATTGCTTGTCTTTTTCGAAGGGTATTCTACAGCAACCTTCAAGCAACCTGCACCGAAGAAAACCGCCACTTTCACACTGTTAATTTGCAAAGTAACGAACATAGACTATTTAGAAAATATCTTTTGATAAAAACTGTCTACTTATTTCAGGAAAAAACACAAACCAACTTTGCAACTTGCAAAGTTGCAAAGTTAATAACAGATTGATTATCTTGTTATTATAAAAAATCTATTTTTGAACTTTGCAAACTCAATGTCTGTGGATAGTATTCATAATCAGAATATTACGCCTAACTTTGCAAACTTTGCAAACTTTGCAACCCTCTATTTTGGATATACTGCCTCGTTTTATTTTAAAGATATTGTGTTTTATTTTTTGTATTTTGCTTTTTTTTTGTATCTTTGCAAGATATTTGATATAATTGTAAACACTTTTTATGAATTGAATTTTTACCATGAAAAAGATCGGTTTTTGGATTGATAATGCGCGTACTATTGCATTGCCGCAAAGTATTTTGCCAGCGTTGTGTGCTATTAGTTTGGGTGCATTGCATGATGGATTTAGTTGGTGGATGACTATAGTAGCTCTATTAGGAGTTATTTGTGCCCATTTAGGTTTTAATCTTGCTGATGACTATTTTGATTATAAAGTAGGGTCGGCTGATAAGCGTGAGGCGTTGAATGGCGAGGGATTTCGTGCGCGTATGCACAAATATCCTTATCTCACATCGGGTCAGGCAACTGTTGCAGAATTGCGTAATGCGGTGATTGTCTTTTTGGCAATTGCTGTTGCGTGTGGAGCAGTGATACTCTATTTTCGTGGTTGGCCAATTGCGTTGATAATGGCTATTGGTGGAGTGCTTGGCATATCGTATTCGGGCGGTCCTCTCAAACTTGGTTATCATGGCTATGGCGAGTTGGTGATAGGCGTCATGTTTGGTGTGTTGTTGATGATCGGTATGCAATATGCCGTTTGTGGCGTGTTTGACTGGAATGTGGTGTTGTTGAGTGTGGCAGTTGGTATGTTGGTTACAAATATTGTCTACACCCACTCGGTGCTTGATATCATAGCCGACGAAAAAGCCGATAAGATGACTTTTGCGCGTGTGCTTGGTTCGAAAAAGAATCAATTAGGCGCATTGGCACTCTTCTCGTTGTTGCCATTTTTGGTAGTTTTCGCAGGTGTAGCATTGGGCTTTTTCCATTGGGGCTATTTGGTGGTGTCGGTGCTATTGCCGATGGCATTGTTCCTCTGGAAATCGGTGCGTAAGTTTGTTTACAATGAGGAGGAAGATATGACGCTCAAATTCTGGATGGGACCTATGGGCGATTGGGAGAACTATAAAAAAGCAGGGTTGGATTGGTTCTTGTTCCGCTGGTTGATGGCGCGCAATTTGGTGACATTCTTTTGCCTTTTCCTTGTGATTGTGAATATAGTATTGTCAATTTTCAAATAACAACTAAGCGAGGTTGAGTACCAAAATCTCGCTACTCGTTACTAATAGTCTATTATATGAAAAAATTATTTTATTTAGCATGGTGGTTTTTCGGCGCAAGAGTGCTTGGTCGCAAACGCCCATTGCAAACAGTATTGTTTATTGGTGATAAATGTAATCTCAAATGTCGTCATTGTGCAGTATATGCACGTGAGAATCCGAATATTATGAC
>JAZRCE010000104.1:0-2491 GCA_045635445.1 Candidatus Aphodosoma sp. | reverse complement strand
AAGCAAACTCAAAAACTATACGCCGTATCTGATATTTGCAAAAATACTTACGCATCCATTGTGTTAGCAAATCCCGACATGGTGAAGGTGATTAGTCGTTCGCTCCACGAAAACCTAAAAGAGAGCTATCCTCAGCTCTCTAATATGGATTTCACATATATGTTTCTCGACTTTATTGGGCTTAATGCCAAAGATATATGTCGCATACTCAGTGTGCAAGAGGGCACATACTATTGTCGTCGTTCTGCTATAAAGAAAAAATTGGGCACCGAGCTCGATCAAGATATTGACGAAATATTCAACCAATTCTTCCTTGGACAAACTCTTCCTAAGGAAAAATAATTCCTACGTGGGTAATATATTATCTCAGTATATAAGGTATAAATTGTAAAGGACAAAACAGATGAACATAAAAATGCCTCCAACTCTGTCAATTTTGCCTTTGAACCCAAATAGGAGTGTGAGCATAGCTGATGCAATCATGACGATATAGTCAACGTATGTAATACCTGCTGATGTTAGAGGCATCACTTGCGAACTCACACCAAGTATTAGTGTAATATTGAATATATTAGAACCAATAATATTGCCTAAAGCTAATTGAGTATTTTTCTTCACGGCAGCTGCAACTGAGGCGGCAAGTTCGGGAAGTGATGTGCCGCAGGCGATGAGTGTAAGCGAGATTATGGCATCGCTCACGCCGAATGATTTTGCTACTGTCACAGCATTGTCGACAAAGAAGTCGCAACTTGTTATGAGCACAGCAAGACCTCCAAGTACTTTCACTATTGCGAGCCATAGTGGGGTTTTCTCTTCGGCAGACTCTTCGGTAGAGGCTGTTGACTCAGTGGCATTTTTCTTGTCGCAGTGGAATGAATACCACATAAATCCGACAAACATAACAAGGAGAACTAAACCATCTAGTCTGCCTATACATGCCGTAGTGCCATTGAAAAAGTTGAAAGCAAAAAGCATTAGAATTACCGAAACACCTATGCATAGAGGTATTTCGAATTTCATATTCTCTTTGTTGATTGCAATGGGGAAAAATAGGGCAGTAACGCCAAGAATGCCTAATACATTGAAAATATTAGAGCCTACAACATTACCGATAGCGACATCGGCATTGCCTTTTACTGCACCAATGAAGCTCACTACGAGTTCGGGCATTGATGTACCTACGCCCACGATAGCGGCTCCGATAACGAAATCTGATACTTTGAATTTACGAGCAATAGATACTGCGCCCGCAACTAAGAAGTCGGCTCCTAATACGATGCCAACTAACGAAATAATGAGAATTATGTATTCCATTGTGTTTATTATTTAGTTTTTATTTTATATGTAAAAGAACAATATTCCCTTGATACACAGGGGTGATTACTAGTTACATACCAAAAACTAAATAATAAGTTTGCCAAAACTAATCAATCGATGAATAGGTTTGGTAAGATAGGAATAGAGCGTTTGAGAATTGTTGTGTATGGAATTGATGACTCCAGTATTTAGGATTTTACCGGCTTTGACGAATGTATAAGTTTGTTTATGTCCATTATTGGCTCTTTGCGTTGTGTTTTGTAGCGTTGAAGTGTTTACTGGCGAAACCTGCCGAGAAGAGTGCAGAGCCGAATCGAAAATCGAGAAATCTGTGTCGGTTGTTACAAATTCGGTAGTCAAATCCTTAATCGAATTCTCTACTATAGCCGAATCCGATTTACCCATACCATCAATAAAAGCAAACGCAATTATGATGGGAATTAGATATTTAATGAGTTTTTTCACGCCGATTAAATGTGGGTTTATTCATGCTTTTTGCAACACACCTCCCACGATAATTTCGTATGCAAATATAATACATTTTTTTGAATGTAGAGTTTTTTTTGTAGTATTTTCTTCCTTACCATCTCCCTACCTTCAAGCAACTTGTGCCGAAGAAAACAGCCACTTATACACCTATGATTTGCAAAGTTTATAAAGTTTTGTACCTTTTTTCTGACTATAAAATTTACCACACAAAGCGAACTTTGCAATTGCAAAGTTCGCAAAGTCTCCTAACACATTGATTGTCTTTATGTTATTAAAGATTTTATTCAATATTTTTTTATCAACAAAAAAACATATATTAATCTAATAATAAGACACTTACCCCAACTTTGCAACTTTGCAAATTGCAAAGTTCGGTTTTTATAATTATTTTTCAACCTATAGTTGAGCAGACATAAGACATTGTGTCCCTACTAAAATTCAAAGGAATCATCAATGAGCTAAAAAAGTACATTGTAAACTTTGCAAATCGTTAGTGTAAAAGTGACTGTTTTCTTCGGTACAGTTTGCTTGAAGGTATCATTAAATTATTAAGAAAAATGGCCTACGATAGAATCAGATTTTATCATAATTGACAAGTTTTTTACCAAACAAGACAAATTAAATTTGCTTATTATTACTTAATCTTTATAAAACTCATATCCGTAATCCTTACCAATAACACGGT
>JAZRCE010000103.1:0-1666 GCA_045635445.1 Candidatus Aphodosoma sp. | reverse complement strand
GCTGCGCTCAAACATCATGCCACCTGTTTCCAAGCATTGCTCGGCTGCTCACTGTGCCTCCCAACGCTGCCCTTTCGCTTTCAGCGACGAATTACCTTTTGCAATGAAAAGGCGCGTAGAATAGTAATTCTCAATACTGCTCCCCCAGACTTTGTAGGTGAGCCCAAATATCTCCACCTCGAAAGAGTGTTTTTTTGCTGATACCTTTCAAATATCTTGGGTGGCCATTATTATAAAAAAAGAGTTGGGGACAAAGGCAGCTCGCTCCCAACTCTGCATAAATTTAGTGTTGCGTTGTGGACTTTTTCTACGCAAGACACAATGAGCATATTACATTTGCCACAACACTAATTATTACGGATATTGTGAAGCTCAAAAATATAGCTACTAATGGATATCTTTTTATCCACCTTTCTGCACGTAGTATAAAAGGCTTCTTGATTTTCTTTAACTCCTTCTCAAATTGTTCAATAATTTCTTGTTGCACCTGCTTTTTCTTGAATTTACCCTTGCATTCATCACAAATAATTGGTTGCTCCGTATTATAAACAATATCACTTCGTTCACCATTCATATCAAATAAGCATCCTCTCGTATCCAAATGGACAATTTTATACACATCATCACTAGACAAATCCTTAATTAAATGCTTTATGGCGCACATCTCATAGATTTGTTTTATTACAAAATGCTCTATTGATATATTGTCTGTTTTAAGGATGTCTGCAATGCCATATAATGATATTACTGCACTATTTTCATTTATTCTATGCAGATAGAAATTATCAATAAATCTATACGGCATAATACCTACGACAAAATCACAATCGGAGGGACAAGAAATAAGTGAGGATAAATCATTTTTGCCATATTTGACATCAAGATAGCCATCATGGATATCGCATTCCGGAAGGTGTTCAACACAATATATTCCTGTTATCTCAAACAACTTAGATTTCCAAGCCTTGATTGCTTTAAAATCAACAATATGCTGACAATGTCCTAATCTTACTATTGCTATCTTATATTTCATATTTATTCATTTGGGTAGTTTATGCACTATAATATATTTAACTTTTCGGAAATGATAACCTTAAAAGCCTCTTTCATTTCGTCTGGTAAGAACGATTGGTCGATAAACTCAAACCACCTATCTTTTGCCTTTGCGAATTTGGCAAAGATGTTATTTATAACTTTCTCCTCCAAGCCAGATGCTTGCATTGAGGACACAAAGTCTACTTTTTTGATTTTGCGTTTTTTGCCCTTAAGAGTCAGTGCCAACTCTTCGGTATCTTCGGGCATAACCAGTGCGGTGGAAAGCATATCGTATGCAGGCGTAAGCAGATATTTCCCTTGTTCCTTGCTATAAAGCGAAAAGTTTTTCAGGTGCATATCGGCATTGCTTGTTATCCACGAGAAAACCACTTGCTCCCAATAGTTTACCATATCCAATTTGGGTACAGACGAGAATCGTTGTATCGCCTTTGCAATCTGCTCATACGAGCCTTTGTACTTATGCTCGGTTAGTCGTTCAGTAAGCTGGCACATATCCTCCATCGGAAGTTTGGCTCCTTTGTCAGTACGATCAATACGGCGAGTTATATAGCACAACTCACCATCAGCAAAACGGATGAGGCTATGAGGCACTGTTTGCACCTTTGCCAAC
>JAZRCE010000102.1:0-4521 GCA_045635445.1 Candidatus Aphodosoma sp. | reverse complement strand
TGCATTGTGCATTGAAAAAACTCTAAAATATGATTAAAGAAAATTTTATTCGTCTGTTCGAAAATAGCATGAAGAACAACTGGGATCGTCCTGCTATGACAGACTACATGGAGAAAAAAACCTACACTTACGGCGATATCGCTAAAGAAGTTGCTCGCCTTCACGTATTGTTCAAAAGCATCGGTTTCGAAAAAGGCGATAAATTGGCTCTAGTAGGTAAAAATGGTCCTAAATGGTGTACTGTATACATCGCAACTGTAACATATGGTGGCGTTATCGTGCCTATTCTCCAAGATTTCAACCCTAACGACATTCAACACATCGTTAACCACTCCGATGCTAAATTCCTTTTCATTAGCGACAACTTGTGGGACAACCTCTTTGGCGAAGACCTTCTTTACATAAATGGTGTATTCTCGTTGAATGACTATCGTTGCATCCACCAAAAAGATGGATACTCAATCCAAAAAGCAGCAAAAGCTTGGGACGAAAACTTCCAAGAAGCATTTCCTAACGGATTCTCGGCTGCCGATGTACTCTACCCTACAATCCCTAACACAGAAATGGTTTGTATCAGCTACACTTCTGGTTCAACTGGTTTCTCTAAAGGTGTTATGCTCTCGGGTAATGCATTTGCTGGTAACATCACTTATGCGATTGAATCGCAATTACTCGACACAACATCACGTTGCTTGGCTTTCTTGCCTTTGGCTCATGCTTATGGTTGTGCTTTCGACTTTCTTTCAGCATTTTGCTGCGGTTCGCACACTACATATCTAGGCAAAATTCCTTCTCCTAAAATCTTGATGAAAGCCCTCAGTGAAATCAAACCTACTATAATATTCACTGTACCGCTCATCATCGAAAAAATATATCGTAAACAAATCCAACCTATGTTGGAGAAAAAATCAATGCAATTCATGTTGAATGTGCCTCTTCTCGACTCAACTATTCTCGCCACTATCAACAAAAAACTTACCGAAACTTTCGGTGGCGAATTTAGCGAAGTTATCATTGGTGGCGCTGCATTGAACCCTGAAGCTGAAGAATTCTTCAAAAAAATCGGTTTCCGCTTCACTGTTGGTTACGGTATGACCGAATGTGCTCCACTCATTAGCCACTCATTCTGGCACGAATTCAAACTCCACTCTGTGGGTAAAATATTGCCTACAATGGAAGCTAAAATCCTCTCTAATGACCCTCAAAACGAAGTGGGCGAAATCATCGTTCGTGGCGAAAACGTTATGCTCGGTTACTACAAAAACGAAGAGGCTACTCGCCTCGCTATCGACGAAGATGGTTGGCTACACACTGGCGATATGGGTACTATGGACTACGATGGTACTATCTACATCAAAGGTCGTAACAAGAACATGTTGCTCGGTCCTAGCGGTCAAAATATCTACCCTGAAGAGATCGAAAACAAACTCAATAATATGCCTTTCGTAATGGAAAGCCTCGTGCTCCAAAACGCCGAAAACAAACTCGTTGCCCTCGTGGTGCCTGACTACGATGCTATGGATGAGGCTAAACTCTCTACTAAAGACCTCGAAGCCGTGATGGATGAAAATCGTAAAGCACTCAATGCTACAACAGCTGCTTACGAAAGCATTACTAAAATACAAATCTATCCTAGCGAGTTCGAAAAAACTCCTAAGAAAAGTATCAAACGTTTCTTATACGTCAACCAACTCAAATAATAATAGAAGAGACGCAATATCTTGCGTCTCTTTTTCGTTATTTAAAACACTAAATATGTCATTCTTCCGCCAAGATATGCCATAGGCATAGCGAGGCATATGTAAAAAGTAGGGACGCTCGGCTCGAGCGTCCGCAATTTGTCCTTATGTCATTCTGTCTAAAAAAATAAAAATGAAAAAAACAATCCTCGCAGCACTCCTACTCATAGCATCGCTCAAAGCCTTTTGTGGTGTAGTCGATCACGACCTCATGTATCAAGCCTACCTCAACAATAAAATGAACGTATGGAAAACTGAACTAAAAAAATACACCACATCACCCAACCTCACCATAACCGACAAACTAGAAATAAGCAACTACCTCTATGGCTACATTGCTACCCTACTTGTCGATGCCGACAAAAACAAAAAAGAGATTATTAGTTGGATTGATTTGTGGGAAAAATACCTAAACGATATAGAAAAAGCCAAAGGTAAAAACGCATACGTATATGTCTATCGATCGTCAATCAATGCCTACAAAAGCAAAGTGAAAGCTGGTGGAATGATGGTGTGGGGACCACAAAGCCTCACAGAACTAAAACGTGCGCTAGAAACCGACCCTAACAACCCTCTCGCCAATGGTCTGAAAGGTAATATGCTATTCTATATGCCTAGTTTTGTTGGTGGCGACAAAGAAGAAGCCATAAAATGGTTCGAAAAAGCCCTCACTCGCATCTCAACTAACACCGATAAAACATTCCGTTGGAATCGTTGCGCCATAACCCTCTGCCTTGCACAAGCCTACGAAAAAACTGGCAACAAGAAAAAAGCAATAGAAATCTGCACAGCATTCCTCCAACGCGAACCAAACTACACCTACATGCGCGACACCTACCTCCCATCGCTAAAATAGGTATCAATCACAAAAAAATAACCACCTTCAAATGAAAGTGGTTATTTTTTTATCTTTTTAAGTAACAATTATATTACATCACAAAGTATTCTACCTTTGGAACATCTTTTGTTACATCAATTCCAATAGATTTCATTGCAAACTTGGTTGTAAATTCTTTTGAGATACTTCTGGATCTTTATATCCTTTATGCGTAGCAGCAGATTTGCCATCTGCCTTATAAATCAAATTGCGAAGTTGACTTCCCTTTGCATCATTATAGAGTGGGTGATTTTTCTTTTTTTCTATATTCATATGAAAACGAATTGCAAGATACTCATCGGCTAATAACTGAAACCCCAACTCTGAAAGTATCACCACCGAACGTAAGCCATGCAAGCCTTTTATCTCTCTGAATCCCGAACAGTCGCAAATGTCGTGAAAAAGAGCAGCTATTGCAATACTATCCTCATCAATAATTGGTGTGTTTGGTTTTTTAGCACATTCTTCAGCATACAATCTCAATGCAATCTGATATGTCTGCCACGCATGTGAAGCTAAGCCCCCACGATAAGTGTGATGTCGACCACATCTAGCAGAGAAAAAACCATTTTTCTCCATATAGTCAATTACTCTCTCAATATTCTTACGCTTTATGGCGCGGAGGCGATCAATAACAGCTTGTTTTACATCAAAAATCATATTACTTCTTAATTTATATGTTTATTATTGGTTTACCGAATAAGTGCATATCCTCTGGCAGTTTATAGTCGAGTTTACCTCCATTAGCGCGTAATTGAGCAAGTAATTTCCCCAAAACATTGCAACCAAAGTAAAACTGCTTGCCATCAAGTTCGATTAAACGTGCACCCCAAAAGAGATTTGAGGAGTAGTTTGTACCCGTAGCATCCTCAACGGGCAACTTACCTTCGCAAGCGAACAAATCTTTGCTAAACAACGCATTGTCACGATATTTAAGCATCAAACAATATTTCATCCATTCTGTCTGAATCAATTTCCAATCATTGCGATGAAAACCTCTGAATTTAGCTTTGTACTCCTGCTTTTTGCGAGCATCAACACGACTACCCTGAAAAAGATTATCTTTAAGCCAATTGTGTGCCTCTACACTATCCATGCGTGCCATATTATATAGCACTTCAAGCTGACGGAACTCAAAATCGCCATAATGCAAATAACACGAGGTCTCACCCTTTGGCACCATAGCCATATTATCCAACTGATAGAATGGCGTGCCTTGCTTGGTAACAAATGGCACGCATTGTTCTGCCGGATAGAGTCCAAATTTTCTCAACTCCATAAATTCTGACTCACTTTGAGGTATAAGTACATCGACATTATCAACCACGTCAGATAATGCTTTACGCAATTTTGCATCCTCAAGTGAACTGTTGATGTACTCTATTTTCGTCATCCTTAAAAACTAAATTGATCATACGACAATTCGCCCTTCTCGCGCAGCTCCATTAGCAATCGGCCCATAATGTTTTTACCGAAATACTCATTAGCCTCAGTGTCAAGCACAGTTCCCCACGAATCTGGTTTTTTTCTGCGCGAAGACTCATCCTCAACTATATATCTATCGCCACTATCTACCAATGCCTTGCGAAATTCGGCAGAAGTCTGATACTTATGATTCAAGCAGAATCGCATCACATCAACTGCAATATCTCGCCAATCGGCACGCTCAACGCCTCGTTTTGCAAAACTCTTTGCCTTCATCTTCAACCCCATATTTGGTATCAACTTAAGATACGCTGCTCGCTCTGCCTCATCGTTTAGACGGATATAATGATACAATTGCTCTACACAAGCAAACTCAACACCATTCACCACCATTGGCGTTTTTGCAAAATTAGAGAATATGCCCCACTCGGCTGCTGTCGACGTAAAACCTATAGTCTGCTCAGCTGGATATCTTTCTAC
>JAZRCE010000101.1:0-6044 GCA_045635445.1 Candidatus Aphodosoma sp. | reverse complement strand
CGCGAAAACCGTTTCGGTGGTCTCGACCTTCTCCGTTTGTGTATCGCTCGTCGTACTTACACTAACAACCACATGGACGTTATCGCAGTAGCTCTCAAAAACGTATTCGACCGTCGTAACGAAATCAAACACGGTTATCGTATCACTTGGGAAGCTCCTCTTCTCCGTCACTTCACAGTTCAACTCGAACCAGTACAAGAATAATCTCTTGATACTAAACTAATTTAATAAATAGAGAGTGTGTCAATTGACACACTCTCTTCTTAAAAGACATATTGCTCAAGCGTCATCAGAATCACCACCTCAAAATGAATACGAGCAAAAACCTACAATGGCAGCATTGCGTGCATACGCAAGGCTATTCTATTTGTAGGTCGGTTTGTGGTGAACCGCGATGACGCATAGCAATAGCTTTGCGTTTTTTTGTTTCACAATTAAATTAAATCATTATGGAAATTTTCATTATTATAATCTCATTAATAGTTGCAATTTTGAATATAATTTTATTTTTCAAAATTTGGGATGCTACGGATAACATAAAAGAGATTAAAAATGCTATATCAAAAGATAGTAGCCTCAGATTTCTACTATTAACAAATGATAATGATAAAATTTATAATCAATTAAATAAAAATTTATTTGATAATTTGTGTAAAATTGCAAAACAATATAGTTACTATGAATCTTCAGAAAAATTCTTAAAAGAAAAAGAAATTATACTCACTGAATATTCTCAATATTATTCTAAAATAAATAAACAAATTCCAAATAATTTTTTTACTGTCACTTCTACTGAATTAATGAATGTAGATGACATAAATGATTACGAAGAATTTTAAATATAAAAAGGCATAATTCTAAATAAATGTTGTATACAACGAAACATCTATAACCCTACCAAACAATATATTCCGTGAAAACCAACAACAAAACCCACAAGATAGTGTTATAAATTGATTCAATAAACACATAAAAAAAACGCAATCTACAAATGATGTAGGTTGCGTTTTTACATATAATATAACCTATACATTATCTGGCGTATGCATACTTGCATCGGCTGCCACTTCGGCTTGTGGGAATTCGCGTTTTATCAATCTGCGCAATGCACTATAGGTTGGATGAATGGCATATTTTGGTCGCAAGTCGCTCTTCACAAGCAATATACCCAATATCGCCAATATGGCTATGATTATCAACCAACCATATATCTCTTTCATCGACACTATGAGCGACTGTTGCTGCACGATGCCATACAACTGCCCTACAGGCAAATGCGATGCCATAGGATTCACACTATTGAGTCCGATTTCCAACAATTTAGTATTATTGCCCATTGCCACTTTGAGCCAACGATTGAGCACTGCCCCACCAAATGCCCCAGCTATACTCGCACTAAAAAATCCTTGAATACATACCGTCTCAAAGAAGTGATTAAATGGCATTTTCGACAACGCTGTGAGTAGTATAATTGCAGCTACAACATACCCAAATCCACGCAAAAACAAAGGCAATACCAACGCCTCTTTTGGCAAATTGTAATCTATAGTGAAATACATCATCGCCAAATATGCCGTAATAAACACTAATGCAATGGCAAACATTGTCGAATAGGTCCACTTCCTACGCGCAAAGGTGTTGAGCGCAAACACTGCCCCTACGGCATACGAAAATATCACTACCCAATTGAGACTCACCACATGCTCGGCATCGTAACCCAATATTTCTTCCATGTAGATGTGCTCAAACAAATGGCTTGGTGCTAACAACAAGTCCATGAAAAGATACAATAACACGGTGGTTACCACTGGTTTCGACACCCATGTTGAGTTATAAATAAACGGATGTCGGATGAACGATGCGCGCCACACATTCAGTGCGCCTACGACCACTGCAATCGCAGTACCTATCCATATTTCGCGCGAACGCCACCAGTCATAGTGCTCGCCATAATTCAACACAAACACGACCGACATCACACACACTGCCCACATAAATGCTCCAAACCAATCGACCCCAAGCAATCGCATGCGTGGCATATAATGTCCACCATTGAAAAGTAGGTATGTGAGCAACATCATCGCAAGCAACAATCCTACCACCACCCAATGCATATACTCCCACGAGGCAAGTAGCGAGGCGTGTATCGTGGTGATACCACTCAAACAGATGCTCGATTGCACTATAAATTCAATCCAACAAAACCACACCGACATATCGCGCACTGGCGTAATCCACAACTGTATCGACGAGTTACACTCATACGTACCCCACATGCGGAATATACCACACACAAAACAAACCACTATCAACGCAGGCACCGATTCGAGGTGCATACATATCAAGTTGCACACTATCACACCCGTACAACACACCAAGTGTGTGAATCGTGGTGCAAAGCGAAATTTCAAACGAAACATAACAGCAAAAACCAATGCCAACCCCACAAGGCTCGCATATCCTGCCATCATAATATCTTCGTGCATCAAAGCCATAGAGCCAACCATCTCTGCCACAGCGGCAAGATAGAC
This sequence comes from Candidatus Aphodosoma sp., assembly GCA_045635445.1. Classification (GTDB taxonomy): domain Bacteria; phylum Bacteroidota; class Bacteroidia; order Bacteroidales; family Paludibacteraceae; genus Aphodosoma. The sequence goes on along the minus strand of JAZRCE010000101.1, from coordinate 3,513 downwards.
TCCACCCGACATCTGATACACCAACAGCATTGCCACAATAATCCACTTGCGAGCACCCTCAGGCACCCACGACCGCATCTGTGGTATAGCAAATTTTGGTATTTCTCCGTGATGATGAGACATAATTATTTAGATTACAGAGTACAGATTACAGAGTACAGAGTATTAATTCTTAATTCTTTTCACTTCACATTCCACATTCATGCCTGAACGCAAACGCGCTATATCCTCTGCCGAGTTTTCTTCGCTGAATGCTATGCGCACAGGTATGCGTTGTTCGATTTTCACAAAGTTGCCAGACGAGTTGTCTTGTGGCAATAGCGAAAAACTTGCTCCTGTGGCACGCGAAATCTTCTCTACTCTACCTTTATACACCACACCTGGCACTGCATCTACCACCAATTCAACCTCGTTGCCAACTGCTATATTCGCCGTTTGAGTCTCTTTATAGTTTGCCATAACCCATATTTCGTTGGCTTCTACTATATCAACAATCGGTTGCCCAGGTTGAATAAGTTGTCCCTCTTGTATGTTTTTGCGACCAAGAGTACCATCACAAGGCGCAACTATCACTGTATAAGACAAATTGAGCTTTGCCAACTCTACTGCCGCTGCTGCAAGTTGCACCACTGCCGCAGTCTGCCCCACACGATGACCTTGCTCTTGCGAAGCCAACGATGTTGACTTTTTCTGGCGCACAAGCAATTCATAACGAGCCTTTTGTGCCTCATAATTGGTTTGCACAGCATCGTATTGTTGCTTTGTGATTGCCTCTTGCTCGAATAGATTTTTATGACGGATATACTCTCGTTCGGCATTATCCAAACGAATTTTAGCCTCATTCACAGCCGATTCCGACACCGAAATATTGTTGCGCATAGTCACACTGCTTGTATTCATCGCATCCTGCCCCTTCAATGCGTTCTGATAATCGGCTTCGGCTTGTGCTAATCTATAGCGAAACTCTGTATCTTCGATAATTGCAAGAGTATCACCCTTTTTCACCTCTTGAAAATCGTCGAAACGCACTTCTGATATAAAACCTTGCACACGCGAATTTACGGGAATTATCAACTGTTTCACTTGTGCATTATCGGTCCATTCCACACTGCCAAGATGAATAAATTTGCCTGCTACCCAAGCCAATACGACCACTACAAGCAAGCCTACAATCACATTAAAAACGATTTTTTTTGTTCTCTTTTTCATATTTTTAGATATTTAGTAACGAGTAGCGAGTAACGAGAATAAATTGTCCTATAAATATATTCTGTTCTTATGTTAAAAGATTATAACTGGTTAGTTAAATGACAAAGTTTGAAGTAATTAAACAATATAGTAGCATGTGCATTTTCGAGTTGCAACTCGGCATTAAGTTTCTCGGTGGTAGCATCAAGCATATCCGTAATCAGCACTAAATCATTCATATAGCGTTTGTTCACCACATCATAATTTTCTGTTGCAAGCACTACGCTCTTCTTTTGCGTATTGTAGATATCAAACGACTCGACAAATTTGATATATGCCGCATTCACAGCTATCTCTATCTCTTCACGCACCAATTCTGCAGCCTCACGTGCCTGTGCAGTGGCAAATCGCGCCTCTTTCACTTTGCGGTTTGTCTTATACAACGACGATAGGTTATACTTCACCCCCACACCAACATACCAATAGTGAAAGTTTGTGTTCACCATATTCATATCAGGCAACGCATCGATGATTGTGCCATCCAAGCGTGTAGCGGCAAATGCTGCGATGGTTGGCTTCATGTCGCTACCAGCCAACTGTTCAACCTCTTCGGCTTGCTGACTGCCCAACTCTGCTTTTTTTATAGCTATATTGCGCTCCTCTGCCGATGCTTGCCACTCTGCCTCCGATGCCAATAGTGGCAACTCGTCCAACAAGTTGCTCGCCACCACAATGTTTGTGCCTCGTGGCAATCCGAGTGTGATGACCATCTGGTCGTTGATTATCTTTATCGCATTCTCTACCTGTATCAAACCCAACTCAATCGACTGCAACTGAAGCTCGTAACGCGTAATGTCGTTCTTCAATGCCAACCCTTCGACCTGTTTGCTGCGTATGTCGGCAAGCAACCTATTGGTCAACTCGATATTCTTCTCATATACGCGCTTATAATTGTTTAATTTGTACAATTCTATATAATTACCCACCAATAACAAGCGCATTGCTTGACGATTGTCAGAGTGAGCCAATTCAGCTATTTGAGCATCAAGTTTTGCCAACTTTATTTGACTCGACAATGCCCCTCCGGCATACAACACTTGCGATGCCTCCAGCGCAAAGTTAAACTGATATGGGTTCATATTATCAGCAATCACCTGATAATCATACCCACTAAAGTCTTTAGGTATCGATGCACCACCCAAATAATTTGCCGAGAGATTGACTCCGATTGTTGGCGACAGTGTGCTCTGTGCCACACGAGTTGCCTGCTGAGCCTTCTCTACTTCGGTTGCACTCAGTTTCAAGTTGCGCGAATTTTGGTCGCAAAGTTCAAACATTTGCTCAATACTTAACGCCATTTCTTGACCCGAAACATAAAAAATATTTATTGATAACACCATGATTATCAATAAAAACAATCTTCTGTAATTCATATAATTCAGTCGGTTAAAATTTCTTATGCAAAGGTCGCTATTTTTGGTAAATCCGTCGATGTTATATTTTGGTGTTTTTTGGTTTATTTTGAACATTCAACTTTTTTTTATAACTTTGCATCTAAATTATCATACCCCTAATTATATACATAAAAATGGCTCTCATCAATGCTGTAGATCTATTCAACATAGGTGGTCAATCTATATATTGCAACCACTTGACTGCCATCGAATTTCGCCACCTTGCCCACCGTGAGGTGTTCATCACCTCTATGCTCAACATCCTGATAACCAAAGGCGAATGCACCATAACTATCAACAACAAAACTATCAATATATCCGCAAATCACATCATCCAACTATCACCATCTCACCAATTCTCGTTCATCCATTGCTCCGACGATTTTCGGTGCGAAATCCTACTTGTCACTCGCCTATTCATCGAGCAAATGTACAACACCGAGAGCATCTACAAACGGGTTAAATATGGCGTGCGACTATACCAACACCCCTATTTCGAGGTTAATCAAACCGAGATGGATATCCTCATCCAACGCCTCGAACTTATGCAATCATCCATCAATCGCACCGACCACATCTACCACAACGAACTGATGTACAACACCCTCATTGGTTTCTACCTCGAATTGGGCAATATTCTCGATAGCGAAAAAAATCGCAATCTCTACCCCGACCCTTCGCGCTACGAACAAAAGGTGCTCGACTTCATATCTCTCCTCACCGAGCACTATCGCATGCAGCACAAAGTCGATTTCTATGCCGAACGCCTCAACTACTCTACCCATCAACTTACGCGTGTTGTTCAACGTGTTATGGGCCAAACACCCTCCGACCTCATCTTCGACATGCTCTATTCCGAAGCACGCTCGCT
>JAZRCE010000100.1:0-2538 GCA_045635445.1 Candidatus Aphodosoma sp. | reverse complement strand
ACATCAACCGCAATATCTTGCTCAACGATATGGAGGCATACATTGGCACAATGACCGACAACGCTCAACTCATTATGAGTGGCTTCTATCTCGACGACCTAGAGATGATACGCCAAAAAGCCGAATCGCTCGGACTCCACTGCCTCGACCACAAAACCGACAATGATTGGACTGCAGTAAGATTCCAACGATAAGCATAATATATAATAAATGCCCAACTAATTTTTTTAGTTGGGCATTTTTATATTATATAGACTTAATTTTCAACTAATTTTTTTATTCTATTTGCCAAAGAAGAAGGCGAACTAACTATTATTTGCTTATGATTTTTTACTAAATAAGCTTCAAATTCTACTGTAATCGGAATATTTAACAATATATTAACACTACCATCTATCTCCTCTTGCTCTAAACGTTGCGATTGATGCAATGGATTACGCAATATGCCTTCTGCTCGCTCATAATCTACCCATAAACGCACAACAGTTGGTTCAATATTCTTACCTCCAAACAACTCAGGACGCTCCATATCTGCACATTCAGCTATCTGACAATGTAAATCAAATAATCGATCAGCAATCTTCTCCATATTCACAAATGCACAATAGTCCCGGATAGTTTCTATCGCTGTTTCTAAATTCTTTTTATCCACTTCAGTCAACATCTGATTTACAAGCGAATAATTCTCATCTTTATAAATATAATACTTCTTATCAACCACCACAATCGGAGCACTATACCCTCTTTCAACGCTACGCATCAACTCTAAATCGGCTTGCACCGAACGACGTGAATTTTTTTCAGTAGACGAACATGCCTCAATCAAATCATCAAGGCTCCATTGACGACTTCTATCTCGAAGACAACGGTCAATAATCAATAATCGTTTTATATTCATAATCTCAAAATCTATGGTCTACAAATCAATAGACCAATTATTACTTTGCAAATTTATAAATAAAAAATGACATACGCAAAACTTTTGCGGAAAAGATTTTATAAAAATACAAAATAAAATGAGCCATCAGATAAAATCCAATGGCTCAAATATTTATAGACTACTAATTCAATAATAAATTAGAGTAATGATTTAATCTCTGCTGCAACTTTAGCAGGTGTGAAACCAAGTTTTTCATCAAGCACTGTATAAGGTGCAGAGAATCCAAATGATTCCAATCCAAAAATCTTACCATTCTCACCAACCAAGCCCATAAGGTTAACTGGTAAACCAGCTGTAAGACCGAAACGTTTCACACCACATGGCAACACTTCGCGTTGATACTCTACTGATTGTGTACGGAACAAGCCTTCTGATGGAACAGACACAATGTTCAAACGAACTCCCTCTGCACGCAACAATTCAGCTGCCTCTGCCAATGTTGAAACTTCTGAACCTGATGCCAACAATACAACTTGTGGATTTTCGTCAGCCGAAACTACATATGCTCCTTTTTCTGCACCATGAGCTTCACACAAACGACACTCTTTTGCAGGAAGGTCTTTGATATTTTGACGTGAAAGTATCATCGCTGTTGGTGTCGACATATTCTCCATCATCATTTTATATGCAACAGTTGTTTCGTGTACATCTGCAGGACGCAACACAAGTACAGAGTTCTTACCACTATGATTTTTCAATTTTTCCATCAAACGAATTTGAGCCTCTTGCTCAACTGGTTCGTGAGTAGGACCATCTTCACCTACACGGAATGCATCGTGACTCCAAATGAATTTAACAGGTAATTCCATCAACGCAGCCATACGCACTGCAGGTTTCATATAGTCAGAGAATACGAAGAATGTACCACAAGCAGCCAATACACCACCGTGCAATGCCATACCAAGACACAAACAAGCCATTGTCAACTCTGCCACACCAGCTTGAAGGAATGCGCCTGAAAAATCATCTTTTGTAATTGCTTTTGTATGTTTCAAGAAACCATCAGTTTTATCTGAGTTTGACAAGTCTGCTGATGACACAACCATATTTTCAACTTGTTGAGCAAGCACACCCAAACATGCAGCCGAAGCAGCACGAGTTGCTTGATTTGCCTTTTGCTCAAATCCTGTCCAATCAATTTCTGGAGCAGCACCTGAGAACCATTTATCCATTTTAGCAGCCTTCTCTGGGTTAGCTTTTGCCCACTCTGCTTTAGCTGCATAACGTTCAGCCACAATACCTTTCAACTCTTCACGACGACGAGCATAAATCTCTTTTGTCTCTTCAAACAATACGAATGGCTCTTCTGGATTACCACCAAGATTTTTAACAGTATTGATATAAGCATCACCACCGAGAGGTGCACCGTGTGTAGCACAATTTCGTTCATAGCTCGAACCATCGGCTTTCAACGCACCTTTACCCATCACTGTTTTACCAATAATAAGCGTAGGACGCGATTTTTCAGCTTGAGCTTTATTTAATGCTTCACGAATTTGAGCAGCATCATTACCATCAATTTCGAGTACATACCAACCCCAAGCCTCATATTTTTTAGCAACATCTTCGCTCGATACTTCGTCGCACATAGTCGACAA
>JAZRCE010000099.1:0-25266 GCA_045635445.1 Candidatus Aphodosoma sp. | reverse complement strand
TACCCTTCAACAACTTATTGACCATTTTACTGCCACACCACCTAAAGGCGAAATTGTGCTTGTTGTTGCTGGTATAGATGAAAAGCACGCAGAAAACAAAGAAACTGACGACGAGGAAGAGCAAGACCTTGCTAAAATTCGCAGATCAAAAAAACACCGTCAATAATCCTTACCCTATAGTAAACTTCTTCATAGGATAACAATACTTTCAAGCAATCGGTTGGCATATCAAAATCGTACTCGAGGGACGAGTGAGATAGGTTTATCTTTCGTATATCTTTCGTATATCCTTCGTAGAAGGTAGGGAAAAGATAGCAATTCGAGTATAGAAAAGTAGTGTAAAAATATCAGTAGTATAACTCCTTTCTCCCCATTTCTCATTCCTCATTTCTCATTCCTCATTCCTCATTCCTCATTCCTCATTCCCCACTATGTACACCCACATTCTCATTGACCTTGACGATACGCTTTGGGATTTTCGTAAAAATTCTAAAATTGCGATGCAAGAAATATTTAACGACTACGAATTAATCAATTATTATGATTCATTCGAGTCGTTTTATTGTATTTACATGGAGAAAAATCATCAGTTGTGGGAGCAGTATGCAAAAGGAGAAATATTAAAAGATTTTTTATCGTTGGAGCGTTTTTTATATCCATTGCGAATTGTTGGAAATGAAGATGTTGAATTGGCAAAAAAGATGGGTGATGATTTTCTTTATCGTACAGCAATGCAAACCAATTTGGTAGATGGGGCAATTGAAATTCTTGAATATCTCAGGTCTAAAGGTTATATTCTTTCTATAATTTCAAATGGATTTGTTGAGGTACAGTACAAAAAAATGCGACGTTCAGGTTTGTTACCATATTTCTCCAATATATTTTTGTCTGAAGAAGTAGGTTATCAAAAACCCGATATTAGATTTTTTCAATCGGTATTAGAAAGCTTGAATGTAGCCCCTACAGAGTGCCTTGTTATAGGTGATAATATGCAAACTGACATTCAAGGAGCCGAAAGTGCTGGTATATGTGCTGTGCTTTATTGTAATAGTGTTGATTCGACGGTAAAAGTTGAATTTATGGGGCAAATAATCGAGAATTTAATCGAAATTAAGACAATTTTATGATATTTTTGCCTATAAATAATCCATGTTTTTTACTTATTTTATAGCACTTTTCCCACTTTTTTATGGCTGAAAACATGTTTTACAACATAAAATATTTTTTAATTGAATTTTGGAAAAAGTGCATTGTTTTTTATTATTTTTGACAATATAATTGTTTTAAGATATTGATATTCAGTTGTCTTTTTTATTGCTATTTTTAGTTTCAAATTAAAAGTAGGTAACTGTAATTTTATCTCAAAAAAAAGAATAATAACTAAAGGCGTAAAAAAGATTATGTTTTTGTTTGTATATTTGCAGATAAATATGTAATTTTGCTATCTAAATTTGTGTGCCGTACTGCACACTCGTTTTCGTGTGCAAAATGTTATCGAAAACTAATTATTAACATTATTTATAACTAAAAAAAATCTTTATGAGAAAGTTAATTCTTTTGTTCTCGGCATTGGTACTTTGTATTGGTGTCGTATTTGGACAGGGAAAAACTATTTCAGGTAGTGTTGTTGACGAAAATAACGAGCCTGCAATTGGTGCCTCTATCCAAGTGAAAGGAGCAGAAACAGTTGGTACTATTTCCGACTTTGACGGTAAATTTACTATCACTCTTCCTGCTGGTAAAACTCATCTTATCATTTCTTACGTAGGTTATTCTACAGTAGAACAAGAAGCAAAAAATGGTATGGTTGTACGCCTTGCTACTGATGCTGAAGTTCTCGACGAAGTCATGGTAGTTGCTTATGGTACTTCTACCAAAAAAGCCTTCGCTGGTTCTGCTACTGTTGTAAAATCAGAAACTCTTGAAAAGAAAAACCCAACTGATGTTTCTAAAGCTCTTGCTGGTGAGGTTGCAGGTGTGCAAGTTGTATCTTCTTCAGGTCAACCAGGTACTTCTGCTTCTATTAGCATCCGTGGTTTAGGTTCTATTGGCGCAGGTTCTTCTCCTCTTTATGTTGTCGATGGTGTGCCTTTCGAAGGTGATATCTCTGGTATCGACCCTTCAGACATCGCTTCTACAACTGTATTGAAAGACGCTACTGCAACTTCTCTCTACGGTTCTCGTGGTGCTAATGGTGTAATCTTGATTACTACTAAAAAAGGTACTTCTGGCGAAGCTGGTCGAATCGAAGTTGACCTCAAATATGGTGGAAATATGCGCCTTATCCCATTGTATGACGCTATCTCTTCTCCTGAACAATATATGGAACTTGCTTGGGAAAGTATCTATAACCAATTGTTTATCAACGGTGCTGCTAACTCTGAAGGTATGATTGGTAAATATACTGCTGCAGAAGTAGCTTCTTCTAACTTATTTAACTATAGCAAAAAAGGTATCCCAGGTGCTTATAATCGTTGGGAAACAAATGATGTTATCGATTACGAGAAATATCTCCCTAACGGACAATTAAACCCTAACTTTGGTAAATTTAGACCTGGTATCAAACAAATCCCTGGTTATGAAATCGATCCAGGTTGGGAAAAGGCTCTCTTCCGTACAGGTCAAAAACTTGATGCAACTGTCAAAATCTCTGGTGGTTCTGACAAAACTACTTACTATTCTTCTTTCGGATATTTGAAAGATGAAGGTTACTATATCGGTTCTGACTATAGCCGTATATCTGCTCGTCTTAACGTTGAACACCAAGCTAAAAAATGGTTGAAAGGTAGCGTTAATATGAACTATTCTTACTCTATCTTCGATAACCCAGGTCAAGATGGTGGTGGCGCTATGAACAATGGTTTCTTGTATGTAAACCAATGTCCTTCTATTTATCCTGTATATAGCTATAGAAAAGTAGAAGATGAAAATGGTAACCTTAGAGTTGAACCTATCATGGATGCTAAAATTCCTGGTAGCTATGCTTATGACTATGGTGATACTTCTAACCGTCTCTATGGTCTTGGTATCAACCCTGCAGGTGCTCTTCAATTTGACAAACAACGTTCTTACCAACACCAATTCATGGGTAATGCTATGTTGGAAGCTACATTGTATAAAGGACTTAAAGCTATCGTAAATGTTGGTGCTACTTATGTTGGTGGTACTGGTGCTGAACTTACTAATGCTTACTATGGCGACGCTGCTGGCGTTGGTCGTATCTTGAAACAATCAACTCACTACTTGATGTTCAACGCTCTCCAACAAATCTTATATTCTAATGACTTTGGTGGTGATCACGACTTCAATGCTTTCGTTGCTCACGAAACTCAATACGTAAATTCTTCTAACGTATATGGTTATAAATCTTATATCATTCGCCCTGATGGTCTTGAACTCGACAATGCTGTAGTTATGGACGACACTGGTTCTTCTACTTCTACTGCAACTATGGAATCTTACTTCGGTGAAGTTCGTTATCGTTATAAAGAACGTTATGGTATCCACGGTACTATTCGTGGCGATGGTTCTTCTAACTTCGCTAAAGGTTATCGTTGGGGTCTCTTCGGTGGTATCGGTGTTACTTGGACTATCTCTGGCGAAGAATTTATGCAAAATGTTAACCTCCTTCGCGATCTTAAACTCAAAGCTTCTTGGGGTGTTCTTGGTAACCAAAATGTAGGTTCTTACCTCTATACTAACCGTTATTCTATTGTTAACGTAGGTGGTAAACCTGGTATCTATCAATCTTTCATTGGTACTCCTAGCCTTACTTGGGAAAGCTCTAATATGGCTAACGTCGGAGTTGAATTCAATCTCGGTAAATATCTTTCTGCCGAAATCGAATACTTCTACAAATATACAACTGATATGTTGTTTACTATCGCAGTAGCTCCTTCTACTGGTTTCTCTAGCCGCGCTGTAAATGATGCTATGATGGTTAACCAAGGTGTTGACTTCATGTTCAACGTTCACGCTGTTAATACAAACGCAGTTAAACTTGATATCCGTTTGAATGGTGGTTTCTACGACAACAAAATTACTCGTATGCCAAAAGATGCTCTCGGAAAAGAAATGGTTATGAACAGCTCTATGGCTAAAGGTTTCTCTATGCTAGACCACTATATGGCTGAATATCGTGGTGTAGATAAATCTGGTATGGCTAATTATACTGTTTGGTACGACCCTGCTAAATTTAAAAATGCAGAAGAAGTTGCTGCTAACATCGAAACTGCTTATATCCCTTCTGTTCACCAATATATCTTGACTAACTACAAAGACCACGAAAACTTCGATAAATATATGCGCACTGGCGACCCTTCATATATCCTCGAAGAAACTACAACTTCTGATGGTGCTTATGCTTCTAACTTCTACGTAGGAAAATCTTATATGCCAGCTCTTCAAGGTGGTTTCGGCTTTGATTTGTCTGTTTATGGCGTAGAACTTGCTGCTACATTCCAATATTCTGTTGGTGGTTGGGGTTACGACAACGTATATGCTTCTTTGATGCATAGCGAACGCGCTGGTTCTCAAAACTGGCACCAAGATATGTATTCAAACCGTTGGACTGAAACTATCGGCGCTTCGATGAAAGAAGGCGAACTCAGAACTGATATCTCTCCTCGTTTGTCAAACGGTAGCGACTCTTATGCAAACAAAGTGTCTACTCGTTTCTTGACTTCTTCTAGCTATCTATCTTTGTCTAACGTAAGTATTGGTTACTCTTTCCCTAAAAAATTAGTAGAAAAAGCAAAACTTAATACTTTGAGATTGACAATCGCTGCCGATAACCTATTCTGCTTGTCTGCTCGTAAAGGTTATATCCCAATGGCTTCAAGATATGGTACTTCTGATGCTTCTCAATATACTCCGCTCTCTTCTATCATTGGTACCCTCAAAATTTCATTCTAATAATTTAAATTTTTGTTTAAAATGAAAAGTATTAAAATATTATTTTTTAGCTTAGCGTTGATGGTAGGTCTATCAAGTTGCTCTGAAAAATGGTTGCAACACGAATTGACTGGTGGCTCTATCACTGAAGACGAGTTGGCTTCGCTCGGTAATACTTCTTATGAACGCGTTAGAGGTTTGTATTCCCTCATGTTCCAATATGGTGGCGACCACCAAACTTTTGGACAAAAATCTATCGATATCGCAACTGATATCTTGGCTGGTGATGTTGCTTTGACTAATGCTGGTTACGGATATTGGTCTGCAGAAGCTCAAGGTACTTGCTCTACTCAAGGTGCTGGCCGTACAGCTCAAATTTGGGGTGATAATTTCCTTATCATCGCAAATGCAAACAATATTATTCGTATGTTGAATAAGGCAGAATCTATGTCTCTTACAGACTCTCTTGCTTTAGCAGAAGCTAAAACTATTCGTGCTTATTGCTATTTCAACTTGGCACACTTCTTCTCTCCTGCTCAAAAAGACGAGTCTCACAGTTCTCCTTACGTAGATTTGGATCCTAATTTCAACTTGAAAGAAAACTATCCAACTTGTCCTATCTATACAGGTGCCGATGAAGAATATAATGAGGAAAACATCCTTGTTCCAAGACTTTTGTCTGGCGTTTCAGAAGTATATTCTTTCGTTATCAATGACCTAGAAGATGCTATCGCACTTTTTGCTGAAGTTGAACTTAAAGGCGCTTCTCGCGAATCTAAATTGTCTGTCGATGGTGATGTTGCTAAAGTATTGTTGTCTTATGCTTATTTGCAACTTGCTCGTTACACCGAAGATGTTGAGTTGTATACTAAATCTTACGAAAATGCTATCGATGTTATCAATGGTGGTAAATATACTATGCTTCCTTATAGCGAATTAACTACTAATGGTTTCAACGATGTTTCTAACAAATCTTGGATGTGGGGTCTTGATGTTACTCGTGAAAATTCAACAGGTTTGGCTTCTTTCTTTGGACAAATGGATATTCATACTTACTCTTATGCTGCTGCTGGTGGTATCTTGGGTATCGACAAAAATCTTTATGAAGAAATCCCAACTACTGACAAACGTCGTGATTGGTTTAATCCTAATATCAGCTATTGTCCAGAAAACAAATTCTTCGATCCAGAGAAATTTAATCCTTATCTAAACGGCACTCTCGATGGTGTAGACCGCGATTGGTTGAATGACGCTGTTTATATGCGTGTTGAAGAGGCTTATTTGCTTGCTGCCGAAGCTGCTTTCCGTGCTGGTAATACAGCTGAAGCTCAAAATGTTTTAGGCACTTTCTTGGAACAACGTGACCCAACTGTTGCAGCTGAAGTTAAAGCAGGTACTGCTGACCTTGAAAAACAACTTTACTACAACTGGCGTGTTGAAATGTGGGGTGAAGGTCGTGCCCTTATGACTTTCAAACGTTTTGCTATGGATACTAAAAAACGTGGTAGCAATCATTATATCAAACCTGATAAAGAAATGAAATATAATGATTACAACGTTACTTTCGATGTTCCTTATGCAGAATATGCTTATAACCAAGCTTTGAACCCTGAAACAGATTCAATTAACTAATTTTATTTATAAATTCTTAAATTATTACAACTATGAAAAAGTTATTATTTTGTATGATGGCTGTTGTTGCTTTGGCATTTACAGCTTGTGAACCTAAACCAGGTCCAAATGGTGGTGAGACACCAAATACAGGTGACGTTACAATGACTTTAAACCAAACTGATGTTCAACTTGTTATCGGTAGTAAAGTAACTCTTCGTCCTGTTTTGAATCCTGCTCCAACAGGTGAATATACTATCTCTTGGACTTCTAGCAATGAAAGCGTTGCTACAGTGAAAAATGGCGCTGTTACTGCTATTTCTGAAGGTTCTGCTGTTATTACAGCTACTTTGGATGGTACTGACGTAAAAGCTACTGCTAATGTTTCTGTTGTTAATGCTTACGATGGCGTTACTTTCTACGATGCTCAACTTTGGGGTACTTTCGAAGGTCGTGAATATCCTTACAAAGGTTACCGCTTGGACGAAGCAACTGGCGATACTATTTGGGTAACTGACGTTAATGGTGACGGTATCGATGATATGGTTCGCGAAATCTATCTTTATGTGCTTGGTAATGGTCTCTATATCGATGGAAATGCTTTGACTGGTGAGTCAGATTATTTGATCTATGTTAAATCTGCAGGTGTTTACGATGGTAAATATTACTATTGTATTGGCGATTATACTTTCTCTGATGATAAAGATGTTTATACAAGAACTAGAGAAGGCGTTGAATATTTGAGACCAACATATTCAACTTATTCTCACTTCGTACCTGCTTCTTATTGCAAATACTACGAAAACGTTCTTACTGCTGATGCTAATGGTCAAACTTGGCCTGCTACTCAAGAAGAGTATGATCAATTTATCGCTGAATATGGTTATTGGTTAGGTGACCACGACTCATTCTTGCGTTATTTCGTTAACGATTCTGAACAACCTTATTTCGCATTCGCAGGTCTTATTTCAGGCGGTGAAGGTTTCGAATGGGTTATAGAAGATGAAAATACAGGTGCTACAAAAATTGGTTACATGGATCTTGAAATCGATTTCTTTGACAATACTGCAATGGGTTTTGCTACTCAAGAAGTTGATGGCCAACTTGGTTTCAAAGTTCCTTTGGAAATGGCTCCATACTATAACCGTCACATCAGATTTGGCGAACGTCAACCTCAACAAGTTGCTGCTAAAAATGCAGTTAATGCTCTCCCAGGTCGTATCTCTGAAACTCAAATGATGGTTAATCGTATTACAAATATCGCATTGAACTCTTTCATGAGATAATATCTAGTAATATTATATAATAAGGCGACTAAATTAGTCGCCTTATTTTTTTATCTGAAAAATTATATTTATACTTGTGTAGTAAAAAAAAAATAGTTATCTTTGCAGATTATTAGACAATTATTACAAATAAATCTTATATCTGTCAATTATGAAAAAATTATTTTCAAGTTTGTTTCTCTTTTTGTGCCTATCTCTAGTCGCAAATGCTGTGCCTGCGTATCGAGGATTATTGACTAGAACCCAATCGGATGGCTCAGTTGTTAACTATTATCTCCGTGGAGATGAGAGTTTTAATTTTTGTATGACCGAAGATGGTTATCTTATTATTGCTAATGAAAATGGCGATTTTGAATATGCTGAACTAAATGAACAATCAAATATTGTTCCTGTTGGTATTAGGGTTTCTAATATTAACGATAGAACTGCAAAAGAAAAACGTTTTGTAAAGAATGCTTTGAAAGTTTCAGAGTTAGAAATTGAATTGAAACAAATAGCAACTAAAGCAAGAAAATTAGCTAAGAATAATGTGCCTGTAAAAAGATATCCTTTAAAAGGATCTCCTACAAGTTTGGTTATCCTTGTTAATTTTACAGATGTCTCTTTCACTTCTCCTACCGCAAAAGAAGATTTTACAGCTTTGTTAAATGAAAAAAACTATTCAGAAAATAATGCTACTGGTTCTGCTCGCGATTTCTTTAGTGCTTCTTCAAATGGTATTTTCAACCCTAACTTCGTTGTAGTGGGTCCTTATACTTTGCCTAAAGAGATGGCTTATTATGGTACTGACTATGGGGTAGCTGGTTCTTCTTCGCGTAATGAAAGATATTCAGGTCAAATGATTATCGATGCTTGTAAATTAGCGGACCCAGATGTCGATTTTTCTGAATACGATACCGATGGTAATGGTTATGTTGATAATGTTTTTGTATATTATGCTGGTTATAATCAAGCTGAAGGTGCTCCTGAAAATACTGTTTGGCCTCATCGTTCTATAATCGTTAGTAATAACAATTTAGATGGAGTTTTGCTTAAAGATTACGCTTGTACTTCTGAATTGAAAGGTAAAGAAGGTACAACAATGTGTGGTATTGGTACTTTTTGTCATGAATTTGGTCACGTATTAGGTCTCCCTGACTTTTATGTTACTGATTATAGTCATAAGGTGCCTACAACTGGTCGTTGGGACGCAATGGACGAAGGTCCTTACAATAATGGCGGTAAAACACCTCCTTCTTATTCTTCTTATGAACGTTTCTTCTTGGGGTGGTTAACTCCTACTATTCTTGAAGAAGGTGAGTTTGAACTAGAACCTCTTGTAACTTCAAATAAAGCTTATATATTAGCAAAAACTACTCCAAACTTAAATGGAGCTCGTCCTGATCCTGTAGAATTCTTTATGATTGAAAACAGACAAAGAGTGGGTTGGGACTCTATTGGTTTACCTGCTACTGGTTTGTTGATTACTCATATTGATTGGAGTGATAGTAGATGGTCTAATAATACAGTTAATAATGACTCTATTGATATGGGTGTTAAGATTGTATGTGCCGATAAAGATACAAGGAGCCCTGCGTTTAATACATTCCCAGGATCAAGTAGAATCACTTCTTGCTATCTTCAAATGAAGGATGGATACAAATTCCCAGAACCTATCACAACTATAAAACAATTAAGCAACAAAAATATATCTTTTGTTTATGGAAAAACTCCAACATCTCCATATATCTCAAGAAATAGTGATATCACAGTTTTTGAAACAGATTTTGGCTCTTTTGTTGAAAAAGAACTTGTGTTAGAAGGACAAAATATAACAGGTGGAAAAGTTACACTTCAATTTGAACTTGGAATTAACTATAAACTTGCCCGTAAAGGAGATGATGAATATTCGTCAATTTTAACTCTTGAGGTAGGTGATGATTTGTCGTTTAAAGATACAGTTCTCATTAAATTTACTCCTCGTAAAATAACTACTGGAGAATATATTACCGATAAATTATTGGTTAAAGCAGAAAATTATGAAGTATTTTATGTCTGTGAAGGTGTATCTAATAAACCTGTAAATGTATACACTCCTGAAATCTTAGAAGCAACAGATATAACTTCAAACTCTTTTGTCGCAAATTGGGTAGAACAAAATAAAGCAACTTGCTATTATATTTCTATTTATTCTATTTCTGATGATAATTATTCTGACGTTGAAAAATTTGCAACGTTTGGTGAAGGAAATATGCCACTCGGTTGGTCTGCTAACTTCACTGCAACTAATAACTTGTACAAATCTTCTGCTCCTTTGTCTTTGTATTTCAAAAATGATACAGATACTTTGTGGACTAAAGAATTTTTTATGCCTGTTGATGAAGTTTCGGTTTGGGTTCACTCAAATAATACTATAGGTAAATTATATATCGATGGTTTTATTAATGGGGTTTGGACTAATGTAATGACTGAAGATATTACAACTGCGGTTCGTAAAAAAGTTGTTTCTGCAAAATTGGATGGAAGATATTGTAAACAATTTAAAGTTTATTATACTAAAACATCAGAATCTACAGGTGGCTTATGCCTTGATGACTTTACTGCTACGTCTTATAAGTGTCCTAATTTTGTTTTTGACTCTTATGAGGTTTATAATTCAGGATTTAAAGTTGTTAATCTTGTAAATGATAAACCTTATTTCTATAGAGTTCAAGCTTCTGATAAGAATCTAGATCTTGATGAGGATAAAAATGAAACAATAAGTGCCTATTCAACACCTATGCGTGTGCAACTTATTGGATATGTTGGCGTTGATAATATTAATGAAACAAACTCTGATTTGCTTATATCTCATACAAATGAAGGTGTACTTGTTGATTTCGGCGTAAGACCTTCGCCTCAAGCTAAATTGTATATTTACTCTGCTGATGGTAGATTAGTGCAAACTATCAATCCTAATGAACAACAAGTTATTTATTTAGAGAACTTGCTTGAAAATAATATTTATGTTTTGAATTATTCAGAGCAAGGTGATGCAACTCAAGTTACAAAAATTGGTAAAGTTATATTTTAATTTTATTTAAGAAGAATAATTAGGGAGACTTTATTGCTAGGTCTCCCTAATTTGTAAAATATTTATTTTATGAAAAAGATATTATTATTTGTACTTCTTCTTTTTAATTTTATATCTTTATTTGCTGTTAAGGCTACTCCTAGTTTATTGACATACAAACAGCCTGATGGATCCGAAATTAAATATTATCTTCATGGAGATGAGTGTTTTAATTTTATGGTTTCAGAAGATGGATGTCTATTAACTTTTGATGATTTAGGTTTTTTAGTGAATGGAGAAATAGATAATTCGATTATAAAAAAATCTGCAAAAAAAACAAAGTTACAAACTGTACAATCTCAGTTGGAGCATATTATTAAAACTTCTCAAAATAATGTTTTTTCTGTAGCTCAAAGAGCTTCTTCAAATAAAGGTTATCCTTTGTCTGGATCTCCAAAGGGCTTAATTATTTTGGTTGAATATAAAGATGTTCCTTTTAAGTCTTCAACTGTGCATCAAGATTTCTTTAATTTACTTAACGAAAATGGTTATAATAGTGGCGGATCAACAGGATCAGCACGAGATTATTTTCGTAATGCTTCTAATGGTGTGTTTGATCCTGATTTTGTTGTTGTTGGGCCATATACTTTGCCTAATGATCGAAAATTTTATGGCGAACAAGAAGGTAATCGTTCAGATAAAAGAGCTGGAAATATGATTGTTGACGCATGTTCTCTTGCCGATGCAGATGTTGATTTTAACGATTTTGACGAAAATGGTGATGGTTATATTGATAACGTTTTTGTTTATTATGCGGGACATAATCAGGCCGAAGGTGGTGGAACTAATACAATATGGCCTCATAGATCATATATTTTATCAGAATATAAATATGATGGAGTGATTTTAGGTGATTATGCTTGCACTTCTGAATTGAGGGGATCTTCGGGATCTGTTATGTGTGGAATAGGTACATTTGTTCATGAATTCGGACATGTTCTTTCTCTGCCGGATCTGTATGATACAGATTATTCTGGGCATAGAACATTAGGGGCTTGGGATGTTATGGATAAAGGTTCATATAATAATAATGGGCGAACTCCTCCAACATATTCTGCATATGAGCGTTTCTTTTTAGGTTGGATGCAACCAAAGCAATTGGATAATGATGTAATGATAGAGATTGAACCTATTGCAATTAGTAATACTGCATATCTTGTTGCCGCAGTAGAACATAATTTAGTTGGATCAAACCCTGATCCTAAAGAGTTTTTCTTACTTGAAAATAGAACTGATTCTAATAACGATGGGGTTCCTTCTAGTGGTTTGTTAATAACTAGAATAGTTTATAATGATGTTCGTTGGAATAATAATACGGTTAATAATTATGAAACTAATCTTGGTGTTGAAATTTGTTGCGCATATGGTAATACTGATTCTCCTTATCAAAACGTATTTCCTGGTGGAAAACGTGTGACAGATTTTTCTTTTAAACTCAGAAATGGTACGGTATTAGATAAGTCATTATCGAATATAACTAAACAGGGTGAAATAATTACTTTTGTTTATGGTCAATTAGATTCTATTCCGACTATATCTGTTGAAGGAGATGACTTGCAGTCTTTTTATGCTTCAGTTGGAGAAGAGCAAATAAAAACTATAACTATTAAAGGACAAAATGTTCTAGGAGATTTGAATTTGTCATTGCCATCAAGTGATTATTCTGTGCGTGTTGTCGATTCTGATGATAAATTTGTGAAAACTTTGGTTCTGCCTACAAACTCTGATAGTACCATCGATGTTTCTATTGAGGTGAAATTTATGCCACAATCTTATTCTTATTCGAATTATGTTTCAGAATCATTACAACTTTCAACTCGAAATTTTGACAAAGCAGTAGTGTTAAGAGGTTGTTCTCCGCGTCCAGTTTTTGTTGTACCTCCAGTTGCTTATGATGCGCAAAATATTTCTCCTTATACATTTACAGCTGTTTGGGATACTGTTTTTGATGCTACAGAATATTTATTGTCTGTTTATTCTACTACAAATAACGATACGACCTATATTTTGAAAGATGAAGTTGTATTAGCTAATAATACAGGACAAGTTTTATATGACGTGAAAAATCTTCAAGGAGCTACTGAATATAAATATTTTGTTCGGGCTTCTGATCGTGATATATGTGGTCGATATGAGAATATTTCTGAACGATCAAATGAGATATTGGTTAAGACTTTGTATGGAAGTGGAGAAGAAAGTTTAACTTTGGATGTGTTGTCCCAAGGATCCGACTATGTTGTATATTTGTCTAAATTTGAAGAAAATCATAGTATTGGTATATTTTCTATTGATGGGAAATGTATAGCTACTATACCGGTTTTAGATAATATGATTGTGCTACCTAAATTAGAAAAGAATCGAGTTTATGTTCTTAAGTATATGTCTAATGTAGGTATGAAAAGGAAAAGTAAAGTGGTGAAATTATATTATGAATGATAAACAAACGCTTGCCTAATTAGGCAAGCGTTTCTAATTTATATCCTTGTTCTTTTAACCAAACAATAATATTTTCTAATATATTTAGGGTTCTTGGCGCAGATTTTGTTGAATCATGCATCACTATTATCGAACCATCACGAGTGTATTTTTTAATAATTTCAAATATTTTTTGTGTTGAGTGTTTTGAATCCCAATCATAGGTTATAACGTCCCATTGTATAATTTTATAACCTTTATTTTTTAATATGTTATTTTGTCGAGGAGTTATAAGTCCGTGGGGTGGGCGAAATAAATTATTTCCAATCAAAATAGCACACTCATCGATTTCGTTGATATAGTCATTTGTGCTTGTATAAAATCCTTTGGAATGATGCATTGTGTGATTACCAACTTGATGACCTTCTTTTTTTATTTGCTCAAATAGAAGTGGATATTTAATAATATTATCTCCAACACAAAAGAATGTTGCTTTTACGTTATGTTTTTGTAATATTGTAAGTATATTTGAGGTTGTTTTTTCGCATGGGCCATCATCAAAGGTGAGATATACAATATGTTTTTTGTTCTCTACTCTATATAAAGCAGGGCAAAGGAACTTTAGTATTTTATATGGTTGGTACAAGGTGTATCGTGTTATATAAAATGAGCCTCGAAAAGAGGCTCATTTTGTTAGTATTAGTTTTTTATTAGTGGATAGTAGTTATTCAAAGCATCTTCCAATTCTGATGATAACGTAGAATTATGTTGTTTTGAAATTAACCAAAGGTTGTGTATTAAATTGACATTTTGGTTTATAGACATATCTTGTGAAACTACGTTTCTCTGTGATGCTTTTAGTGATTTAGTCCATTCAATACGAGCAACGCAATCATCCAATACGAGACGTGTTAATTCATCTGCTTTTTCGATTTTATTTAATTCGTAGTAGTATTGAGCTAATATCGCAATGCTATAATCGGCTGGTACTGTTTCAATAGGTATTACTTCTAAGCATTTGTTCAATGCTTGTTCTGCTTTTTCATATTGTTTCTCATTTATGAGGGCATTAACTAATTGACCAAACATCATACGCATTGTGCGTGCCATACGTATATGTTGTTCATCTAAGTATACTTTAGGGTTAGCAACATTGCCCCAAACGAATTTATTCATCATATTGTCATACATGACTTCTGTATTTACACGTTCAGCTCTGCCTTTGACAGGAACAATACGATAAGCTAAACCTTCCAATTGCATATATTCTTGAAGAGCAGGGTAGTATTCGCTACCGACTGTAGCAGCCACATATATAGGACGCTCCCAATTGTTTGAGTTGAGCATTTCTAGTACCATAAGTTGAGCTTTGCCTATTGAATGACCGAGTTTTATTTGCATTTGGTCGACAATTTTTGCAGAGTCTTTTGCTTCTACAGTACCTGTTTTAATAGCTTGTTGTTTGTCGACAGGAAGTATCATTGTAGAACTGAAGAATGTACCAATACCATTATCATCGATTGTTTTTGGATTGCGTACAAGTTCAAGAGCATGTTCGAGTTCCATACCATTTTTGAATTGAGGGTGATCTGTTACTCTGCTGACATCAAGATGTCCAGATACATAATCTTTTTTATCCCATGAAATAGGTAGTGGAGCTGAAGTATATGCTTCACGTTTCATTTGGTCGATATACCAATCAGTGTTGAGGTATGAGAGGTTACAAACGCGCATATCTGTGCGGTTTTCTTCTACTTCTTGATTGTACCAAAGTGGGAGTGTGTCGTTGTCGCCATTTGAGAAAATGATTGAATTTGGTGCGCAACTATTAAGATAGTTGAGACCAAAGTCGCGAGCCATACGACGATTTGAACGATCGTGGTCATCCCAGTTTTGTTGAGCCATGAGGGCTGGCACGCTAAGGCAACAAATAGATACGATGATTGCAGCTAAAGGTTTTGGTATAAATTTTTTGATGAGTGAGTAGAAGAACATTACGCCTAGGCCAATCCATATTGAGAAGGCATAGAACGATGCTGCATATGCATAGTCACGTTCGCGTGGTTGATATGGAGTTTGGTTAAGATACATTACAATGGCAAGACCTGTCATAAAGAAGAGTACAAATACAATCCAGAATTGCATGTTGCCTTGTTTTTTATTGCCTAATTGCCAAAGTATGCCAAGTATACCAAGTAACAAAGGAAGCATAAAATAGCGGTTACGACCTTTGTTGTTTTTTAGTGAATCTGGTAATGTGTCTTGATTGCCAAGACGAGCGTTGTCAATGAATGATATACCAGAAATCCAGTTGCCTTTATCTAATTCGCCATGACTTTGAAGATCGTTTTGGCGACCTGCAAAGTTCCACATAAAGTAGCGCCAATACATGAAATTGACTTGGTATGAGAAGAAGAATTTAAGGTTTTCTCCCATTGTTGGCATTACAAGTGTTTCTTGGCGGCCACAGCGATCAACTTTGATTCGTTTACCTTTAATATCTCCCCATGATTTATATGCTGATACATGGTGAGATTGGCTTGAATACATACGAGGGAATAGCATTTTGAAACGAGAGTCCATTTCGTATCCAGTTTGACGTTTGCCAAGGCTTTCGTATGAGTCTTTTTCGTTGGCAGAAGTTTTTACTTTTTGTTGCCATACATTGTTGCCATATTTTGCGCGAGGGACGCACATATTGCCTTTTATATCAAGGATTTCTGGTGCAGAATACATGGCTCCGTAGAATAATGGGCGGTCGCCATATTGTTCGCGGTTGAGATAAGATTGCAATGTGAATACATCTTCAGGTGAGTTTTGGTCCATTGGAGTATTAGCCATTGAGCGTATCACAATCATTGTGTATGATGAATAGCCGATGAGCATTACCATAGCACAAAGCACTATAGTGTTGAGCCATTTGTAGTTCCACTCTTTTTTGAGAAAGAGAAGAATTGACATTGCAACAATAATGATTAAGCCTAAAATTACTCCGCTACCAAGGAATGGAATACCGAGCATAGTGAGTGCTGCGATGAATGCGATACGGGCGCGAATTTCGTTTTTAACGGTGTGAGTTTCGTAAACAGCCCAAATGAGGATAGTTGCAGTTACTATAAGATAGATAATAACGCCACTGTTGAATCCTAAACCACATGTGTTTACAAAGAAGAGTTCAAACCATGAAGCTACTTTTACGAATCCAGGAATCATACCATAAAGTACAGCTGCGAGAATTATCACAGAGATGCCAAGTGCGATGATAGTATTTTTTGTATTAACTTCGTATTTTTTGAAGTAGTAAACGAGTACGATTGCTGGGATAGTCAACAAGTTGAGCAAGTGCACACCGATACTCAACCCCATAAGGTAGGCGATGAGAATAAGCCAACGTGCTGCATGTGGCTCATCTGCAACGTCTTCCCATTTGAGAATACACCAGAATACCACAGCTGTGAATAATGATGAATAAGCATACACTTCACCTTCAACAGCTGAAAACCAGAAAGTGTCAGAGAAAGTATAGGCTAATGAACCTACAAGACCTGCGCCAAGAATAGCGATGCCTTTGCCTAGTGTCATTTCTTGACCTTCTTTTACTGTGATTTTACGTGCAATGTGGGTAATTGTCCAAAATAAGAACAAAATAGTGAATGCGCTACACATAGCCGACATTGCATTAATCATTGCTGCAACTTGTGTTGGGTCAGATGCAAAAAGGGAGAAGAGTCTACCTGTCATCATGAAGAATGGAGCTCCTGGTGGGTGTCCTACTTCAAGTTTAAATGCTGATGCGATGAACTCACCGCAATCCCAAAATGATGCGGTAGGCTCGATTGTGAGCAAGTAGGTTATTGTGGCAATAGCAAAAGCTAACCAACCTACGATGTTGTTGTAAAGTTTAAAATTTTTCATTTAGTTTTTATAGTTTGTTTTATTATTAATTTTTGATTGAATACATATTGAGAGTGGGTATTGTGAAGGTATGGTTATCCTATGAAGAAGGTATGGTAAAGGTATGGTGAAACAAGGTTTCTTTTTTAAGGGAATACACATTGAGAGTGTGTGTTGTTTGCGACTCTCAATTTTAAACTATTTATTCTTCATTGCTAGGGTAGTCAATTGTATAGTGCAATCCGCGACTTTCTTTGCGAGCAGTGGCTTGTTTGATGATTAGGTATGCCACAGATATGCAGTTGCGAAGTTCGCAGATGTCGCGACTAACTACAGAGCGTTCAAAAAGGCTTTCGGTTTCGCGGAACAATATTTCGAGGCGCGACATAGCGCGTTTCAAGCGAAGGTTAGAGCGTACGATGCCTACATATGAACTCATGATTTGTTGTACTTCTTTGAGTGATTGAGTGATAAGGATCATCTCTTCTGGCAAACGTGTGCCTTCGTCGTTCCATTGAGGAATGGCTTCATTGATAGTTAATTTTTCGAGGCGAGGAATGGCATGTTCGGCTGCTGCATCTGCATAAACTATTGCTTCGATGAGGGAGTTTGAAGCTAAACGATTTGCACCATGTAGTCCGGTGCAAGAACACTCTCCTGTTGCATATAGGCGGTGAATGCTTGTTTCTGAGTTTTCGTTTACTACTATACCTCCACAAAGGTAGTGAGCTGCAGGCGCTACGGGGATATATTGTTTTGTAATGTCAATGCCGTATGATAAGCATTTTTCGTATATCATAGGAAAATGTTCGCGTGTTTCATCTGCAGGTTTATGTGTTACATCAAGATAGACATGCTCTGCTCCTGATTTTTTCATCTCATTGTCTATTGCACGAGCTACAATATCGCGAGGTGCTAATGATCCTCGTTTGTCATATTTGTGCATAAACTCTTTTCCATTTATTGTGCGTAGTACAGCACCATAACCTCTCATGGCCTCTGTAATTAAAAATGAAGGGCGTAGACCTGGGTGGTAGAATGCTGTAGGGTGAAATTGTACGAATTCCATGTCGCGTATAACTCCACGAGCTCGGTGCATCATTGCAATACCATCGCCTGTAGCCACAAGTGGATTGGTAGTTGTGTTGTATACATTACCGATGCCGCCAGTTGATAGCATTGTTATTTTGCTTAGAAAAGTAGTGATACGATTGCTGCGGGTATTCAGGGCGTATATGCCATAGCATTCGATATTTTGTGTTTTTCTCGTTACAATCTCTCCTAAATGGTGTTGTGTGAGAATATCGATTGCAAAATAATGTTCAAAAACTTCGATGTTTCTGTGTTGTTTGATGCGTTTTATGAGTGAGCGTTGAATTTCAGCACCAGTTGAGTCTTTATGATGTAATATGCGATGTTCAGAGTGTCCGCCTTCGCGGTGAAGATCGAATGTGCCATCTGGTGCTTTGTCAAAGTCGACTCCCCATTCGAGCAATTGTTCGATTTGCTTAGGGGCATTCATTACAACTTTTTCTACTGCTGTGATGTCGCACATACCATCGCCAGCAATCAGTGTGTCTTGTATATGCTTTTCGTAATTGTCTAATACTGGATTAGTTACAGATGAAATTCCGCCTTGGGCGAGAGCTGTGTTAGCCTCGTCGAGGGTGCTCTTGCAGAGGATAGCTACTTTGCCTTTGTCGGCTACTTTGAGCGCGAAACTCATGCCGGCTATACCACTACCAACGACTAAAAAATCAAATTTACGAATCATAATTTTGTTTAGTAATAAGTAAAAAGTATAAAGTAGTAAGAATTTATTATTAGTTACAAAAGTTTTTCAGAATTTCGACTTACTACTTTCTACTATTAAACCGCAAAGTTACAAAAAAATAGCGGTATAAGCATAACCTATACCGCTATTTTTTTTGTTAAATTTAAATAATGTGTATTTTAGATATTTTCTAATACGTGAGTGATAAGTTTCCAGAATTTTTCTGTATCTTCAATGTGGAGACGTTCGTCTGGAGAGTGTACGCCACGCATGGTTGGACCAACGCTCACCATGTCGAGATGTGGATATTTTTCGAGGAATAGACCACATTCAAGGCCTGCGTGAATAGCTGTGATTTTAGCTTTTTTGCCGAAGAGTTTTTCGTAAGTTTCAGCAACTACGTTAGCGATTGGTGATTTTGGATTTGGTTTCCAGCCTGGATAACCATCACCGTGAGTTGCTTTAGCTCCTGCCAATACAAATACGCTTTCTACCATGTATGCAGCATCTTTTTTGCTTGATTCTGTTGAGCTACGTTGACTTGTAGTGATGAGGATTTGATTGTTTTCAATCATTTTCACTGCAGCGAGGTTAGTTGATGTTTCCACCAAGCCTGGCATATCGTCGCTCATGCGCAATACGCCGTGAGGACAAGCGTAGAGAGAATAAATTAAACGACGAGTTGTGTCTGCATCAATCATTGTAGCAGGACGTTCGCAGCTATCAATAGCTACTTTCACACCTGCATCAGAGATAGCGTATTCGGCTTCGATTTCAGCAGCAAATGTGTTTGCACGCACTGTCAATTCGTGTTTGAAGTCAACAGGCACTGCGCATACTGCACTTGCTTCGCGAGCGATAGCATTACGGAGGTTACCACCTGTGATAGAAGCCACTTTCAAGTCAGTAGCTTTAGCAATTTGCCACATAAAGCGGTTCAAAATCTTGTTTGCGTTACCGCGGTTTGAGTGGATATCACCACCTGAGTGACCGCCTTGAAGACCATTTACTGTGATAGTGAAATAGAACAAACCTTCTGGCATAGCCTCTTCTTTGTAGTCGAATGTCACTGTTGTGTCGATACCACCAGCGCAACCGATAAAGAATTCGCCATCGTCTTCAGAGTCGAGGTTAAGCAACACCTCGCCTTTAAGTAACTCAGGGTCAATGGCAAATGCACCAGTCAAGCCAGTCTCTTCATCAACTGTGAAAAGACATTCAAGTGCAGGGTGTTTCAAGTCGTTGCTTGCGAGGATAGCCAATTCAGTTGCCATACCGATACCATTGTCGGCACCAAGTGTAGTACCTTTCGCTTTCACCCATTCGCCGTCAATATATGGTTGAATAGGGTCAGTGTCGAAGTTGTGTTGTGTATCATTGTTTTTCTCACACACCATGTCCATGTGTGATTGAAGAATCACTTTTTTGCGGTTTTCATAACCAGGAGTTGCAGGTTTGCAAATCAAGACGTTACCAGCAGCATCAGTGCGAGTTTCAAGGTTATGACGTTTACCAAATTCTTGCAAATAAGCAATCATTTTCTCCTCTTTTTTCGATGGGTGAGGAATTTGACAAATCTCATAGAATTCTTTCCAGAGACGTTCTGGTTGAAGTGTTCTAATACTCATAGTGTTAGTTATTAATGATTAATTGTTGATTGTTGTCGAAAGTTAGATATAGTTTGTAATTTTATATTTGTTTAATTCTATAAAGTGCAAAGGTACAAAAAATATTTGAAATGTAAAAATTGAAATGTAAAAATTGCTAATCCTATTCTCAAATATTCATTCTCCATTCTTTATTTGCTTATTTAACAAAAATTATGAATTGTGAATCATGAATTATAAATTAAATTAATTATCTTTGCGATAAATTTATTATGTTGCGTTTGAACTTGTTAAAGTGCTAAAAACTACATTGTTGACATTGGGTGTGTCGTTGTTGATATTGCTTATTGCTATATTGGCTATGGCTTTTCGTCCTCTTTTTTTTAAAAAAAGATTTCCAAATATACATATTGGAGGTAATAAGGCACTAAAAGATCGCGGAATAACTTGTGCTACATCGCAAGATCGCGAAGCGCAAAATCAAAATAAAACAAAGCAGTATAAACGTGCCTAAAACAACAATTAAATAGATATTATAATGAAAAAAATTTTACTTTTTATTTTTGCTGCCGTATCTTTGGCATCTTGCAACCAATCTGCAAATAAAACAGAAGAAGTGGCTTCTGACTCAACATGTTGTACATTAAAAGTGGAAAATGGTTGTCGTCTTCCTATCGCAGTTGTTAATGTAGATTCAATGCTTTTGAATTATGATTTGGCACTTGAGTTAAATGAAAGTCTTATGCGTAAACAAGAGGACCTTACTCTTGATATTAATCAACGTGCACGTGCTCTTCAAAATGAAATGGTCGATTTTCAACGCAAATTAGAAAACAATGCTTTTCTTTCTCGCGAACGTGCAGAAGCAGAACAACGTCGTTTGGTGAAAAAGGAGCAAGATCTTCAACTTCTTGGTCAAGAAAAAGAACAGGAACTTTTGCGCGAAAATCAACAAGTTGGACAACAAATTCAAGATAGTATTAATAGTGCAATACGAGCGATAAATGCGTCAGGTAAGTATCATCTAGTTATTACTACTAGCGCTTTGAGTAATAATGTACTTTTTAATGCTCCTGAATATGATATTACTCAAGAAGTAATTGAAATGCTTAATGCACGCTACAATAAAGAAAAATAATATATACTAATATAATTATAATGTTATAAAGGCTATGCAGTGATGCATAGCCTTTTTTATTTTTTTTTAGTTTTAATAGTATAACTCCATCTCTATATAGTGATCGATTATATATCACATATCCTAAAATGTTAATGATATTAAGATATTATAATGATTAGATGGATTATAGTATAAATAAAAAAAATCCATGCAACTAATAGTTGTATGGATTTTTTTATGATATTTTGTCAATTATCGTTAGGGTAAAAAAATTATAAATTTTCAGTCAAAGCTCTCCAAAGATTATCATTTGGAACGGAAGCCGATATGTTGATAGGTTCTTTACTTACGGGGTGAATGAATTCAATATTTCTAGCATGCAACGAGATGCCACCATCAGGATTTGATCTTGGAGCGCCATATTTTAAGTCGCCTTTAATTGGGCATCCCATTGTTGCCAACTGACAACGTATTTGGTGGTGTCGACCTGTGTGTAAATCCACCTCAATAAGTGAATATCTATCGCCACGAGCTATTAATTTATAACTTAGAGATGCTAGTTTTGCATTGGGTTTCTCTTTGTCGTAGGCATACGATTTGTTTTGTTTTTCTACTCGCACAAGATAATGTTTCAGCGTGCCTTCAATCTCTTTTGGAGTACCGCAAACTATTGCCCAATAACGTTTTTTTATATCTTTGTGCTCTGCAAACAATTTATTCATGCGTTCTAAAGCCTTACTTGTCTTTGCAAACACAACTACACCACTCACAGGTCGGTCTAATCTATGTGTCACCCCACAAAACACATTTCCTGGTTTGTTGTACTTTTCTTTCAGGTAGCGTTTAATTATTTCAGGCAGAGGTTCATCTCCAGTCTTATCTCCTTGCACAATCTCACCTACAGCTTTGTTTATTATGATAAGGTGATTATCTTCGTATAATATTTCCATATTATTTTCTTTGTTTTACGGCTTCGTAAATGATAATACCTGTGGCAACAGATACATTGAGTGACCCAATTTGTCCGAGAATAGGAATAGAAACCATGTCGTCAACTATGCGAAGAATGTCTGGCGAAATACCTACATCTTCTGCTCCCATTACGATAGCAAGGGGACCTTTATAATTAGTTTTTGAATAGTCATGTGATGCCTTTTCTGATGCTGCAATCACTTTGATGCCACATTTTTGAAGGAACGAAACTGTGTTGTGAAGACTATTTTCTCTACAAACAGGAATTACATGTAATGCGCCTGCTGAAGTTTTTATTGCATCAGCATTTGCTGCTGCACCACCTTTCATTGGCACTACAATGGCATCCACCCCTGCACACTCGCATGTTCGAGCAATAGCACCAAAGTTGCGAACGTCTGTTACACCATCCAAAATTACGATAAAAGGATCCTTGCCTTCTTCATAAAGTGTAGGAATGATATTGTCAATACGTTGATATTCTATTGAGGAAATATACGCTACAACTCCTTGGTGATTTTTCAATGTGAGTTTGTTTAGTTTTTCTAGTGGTACTTTTTGAATAGGAACTTGTAAGCCTTTCAACTTGTCAAACAATTCCTTAGCTAAGTCTCCACCCATCTCGCGACGAATAAACACTTTGTCTAACTCTTTGCCTGCATCTATCGCTTCAATTACGGCGCGGATGCCGAATATCATATTTTTTTCTTTTATCTGTTTCATTTTTAGTGAGTTTTAAATATTTTTGCAAAGTTACTAAAAATAATTCATAATTCATGACACATAATTCATATTTTTTTTATAAATTTGCAAATTGTAATAATGTATTAAAATGGATCGTCTTCGTTTTCTTAGTATGGGTAGCGGGAGTAGTGGTAATTGCTACTATATAGGTACTGCGTCATACGGCTTCTTGATTGATGCCGGAGTGGCGGTGCGTACCGTTAAACGCGAACTAAAAGAGCATGGACTTTCTTTTGAAAATATTTGGGGTATATTTATTACACATGATCATACTGATCATATTAAATCAGTAGGCGTGCTTGGTGAGAAATATCATATTCCTGTATATGTTACATCGGAAATGTTAAACGGAATAAACCGAAATTACCGTGTAACTGAGAAATTGCTCTCTGCACATAAATTATATAAAAAAGGTGATACTATCGTAATTCGTGATTTTTCTATTCAAGCATTTCCTGTGTCGCATGATGCTTCTGATTGTGTAGGTTATTCATTTGATTATGGCAATCAACGTTTTGTTATTGCTACCGACTTAGGTTATATTGGCAAGGAAGTGGCTGATCATATATCGCGTGCTAACTATCTTGTTATTGAAGCAAATTATGATGATAATATGCTCAAAAATGGACCATACCCTTATCGCTTGAAACAACGAGTTCGTTCTCATATAGGGCATATGTGTAATGAGCATACAGCTCGATTTTTGGCTGATAATCCTAGTGAGTACCTTTCGCATGTATTTCTTTGTCATTTAAGTCAAGAGAATAATACACCAGAAATAGCGTTTAAAACGGTAAATGATGCATTGGTCGAAAAAGGTATTGCACTAGAACTTCTTCAACCGCTCGAACGCACAATCTCATCGCCGATGTATATATTCAAGCCATACGATGTTGAATAATACAAGACTAAATAAAATAAGAAAGGCAACCAATGGTTGCCTTTCTTATTTTAAAATAGCAGTAACTAATAGTTATGCTACTAGTTACTTGCTATTTGAGTCTAATAAATTAGAGTTGTTTTTTAGGTTTGATGTCTAATTTCACTGGTTCAACCATATTTTCAGGAGCAAGGATAGTGTCGAGGTCTTCTTTGCTCAAGATGTCATGTTCGAGCACGAGGTCATAAACACCTTTGCCTGTAGCCATCGCTTCTTTAGCAATTTTAGTTGAGTTTTTGTAACCGATGATTGGGTTCAATGCTGTAACGATACCGATTGAGTTGCGAACTTGGTTCATGCAGTTTTCAGCGTCAGCAACGATACCGTCGATGCAGAGAGTGCGGAGAGTGTTGAAACCATTGATGAGCAATTGGATAGACTCGTAGAGGCTGTAAACCAATACAGGTTCCATAACGTTGAGTTCGAGTTGAGCATTTTCTGATGCCAACATAACAGTTGTATCGTTACCGATTACTTTGTAGCAAAGTTGGTTCATTACTTCAGGGATAACTGGGTTTACTTTACCTGGCATGATTGAAGAACCTGGTTGCATTTCTGGCAAGTGAAGTTCGTGGATACCACAGCGTGGACCTGAACCCATCAAACGAAGGTCGTTACAGATTTTGATGCTCTTCAACGCAATGCGTTTCAAGTTAGATGAGTAAGCAACCAATACGTCTGTAGCAGAAGTAACTTCGATGAGGTCTTCAGCTAAAGTAACATTCCAACCCGTGATTTCGCGGAGAGCTTCAGTGCAAAGTTTGCTGTAGCCTGGTTCTGAGCAGATACCTGTACCAATTGCAGTAGCACCCATATTGATGCAAAGCAACTCTTCAGCAGTAGCTTTCAAGTGTTTAACTTGCTCTTTCATACCATTTGCAAAAGCTTGGAATGTTTGACCCAATGTCATAGGCACACC
>JAZRCE010000098.1:0-2021 GCA_045635445.1 Candidatus Aphodosoma sp. | reverse complement strand
AAGTAGGTTGAACTTGGAAAATTTAGTTCTTCGGAGACTTGAAGTGTTGTTTTGCCCTCTTTTAATAGGATTTTTGCTTTTTGTATCACTGCTTTATTTATCCAATCCATTACACTGCTGCCACTTTGTTGTTTGATTATTGCAGAAAGATAATGTGGTGTTATACATAGTTTTTCGGCATAAAAAGGTATGTTGCGATGTTCTTGGCAATGTATATTTACTAATGATATAAATTGGTTGAGTTTGAGGTTGTTTTTGTTTGTGGAATTTTCGTAGTGTTTATGTTGGGCATAGGCGATGAGTGCGGCAATTTGCTTGTTTACAAATTCGTATGATGGGTTGTCGGATTTTAATGTATCTGCAATCATGGAGATAGTTTGTTCAAAAATATGCATAAATTGGATGTCGGATATTACGCATATAAAATTGTTTATAAAATTGTCTCGCGCTCCGATTAGTTTGATATAGGCGTTGTCACTAATATTTTGTAATTCGACAATTGTTCCAGCAGAGCATAATATGATTGTTCCTGCTGAGATTTTGTAATCGACAAGGTTTAGTGTTAATGTTGCCGAACCTGAGATGAGGGCTAAGATTCTGAAATCGGGTAAAGCATATGTTTGTCCGATTGAGAAAAAGGACTGTTGGGAGAAGTGTATGCCATAATTTACAGCATAATCTCCGTTAAAAATAGCATTGTTAATAAATTTGCTATTGTTTGGGATATTTAGTGTTTGGGTATTTTTCATCGGTGCAAAGGTAATGATTTTTTTGTATATATATTACTTTTTATTATAAAATCGTACAAAAAGATATTCTTTGGTCGTAATAAGATAGATTTGTTTTGGACGATTTTAGCGAACTTTGCAATCATATAGCGAAAATGTGTTGCACCTCGGCTTAATTTAAATAAATTTGGTACCGCACTCGGTTTACTACATCTTTGCACAAACTTTAATTTATATGAAAATGGAAGGTTACACTTATTTTTTTAACATCTGGCCTTGGATGGGGTTGGGTGCTGCTATCGTTTTGATAGTCTTATTGTTTTTTACAGATTTTTTGTGTGTAGAAAAAGAGAAATGTAGATGGAAAGATCCATATTGGCTTTCTTGGGTATTTATGGTTTGCTATATGTTGCACAATGTGGAGGAGTATGGTATAGATTTAACAGGTGCACATAATGGTTTTGCTAATGCAATGGCTGTTATTTTTGGGAGACCATTAGAGGAATATTTCTTTTTATGTGTAAATTTTAGTCTTGTGTGGGTTGCTGCTCCGCTTGCAGCTATTATTGCTAGATATAAGAGATGGCCTGTGTTAGCTACGGGTATGGCTGGGTTTATGATAGCAAACAGTTTAACACATATTGTAGCAGGAATTGTGAGAGGTTATAATTCTGGACTTGCTACTACTTTATGTTTATTTGTGCCTATTGCGATATGGACTCTTGTTGTGTGTTATGGAAATAATGGAATTAAGGGTTCTGCAAGATGGTGGAATTTGGGTATAGGTATTTTATATCATATAATAATGTTTGGTTCAATTCTTCCTGCTAAGTTTACGGGAGTAATTTCAATGTCTATTTTATCTATTCTTATGTTGTTTGATGCTGTTTTGTTGTTTTGTTTGTGGATATTACTACAACGATTAGTTTATGGTTCCAATAAATAAAATATAGCCTTCACAATTTTTTGTGAAGGCTATATTTTTATATTTATTTTATAGGGTTAGAGGGCGCATTCGAGGATGGCGCGTGCGACTGCTCCGTTGACGTTTTTGCATTCGCCGAGTTGGGTGCCACGTTCGTTGAAGCGGCGTTCGATTTCGGCAATTGTGTCTTCGCCAATGTTGAGTTGTGAGAGGCGAGTGGCAAGGCCTAGTTGCGAGAAGAATTGCTCGGTGCGCCCAATGGTTTCGGCAATTTTTAGTCCTTCTGTGCCTTGGGTGATGCCCCAAACGCGTTCGCCATATTGGAGGATTTTGTTGCGTTTTTGTTCGCTAAGGACAGTCATAGTGGG
>JAZRCE010000097.1:0-2504 GCA_045635445.1 Candidatus Aphodosoma sp. | reverse complement strand
TGTCGAACGTGCTTGGGCTAAGAACGTACAAGTCTTCATCGAAGGTCCGGGCCATGTTCCTATGCACAAAATCAAAGAAAATATGGAACGCCAAATCGAGAAATGCCACAATGCTCCGTTCTACACTTTAGGTCCTCTCGTTACCGACATTGCTCCTGGCTACGACCACATTACATCGACTATCGGCGCTGCTCAAATCGGTTGGTATGGCACTGCTATGCTTTGCTATGTCACTCCTAAAGAACACCTTGCTCTTCCCAACAAAAATGACGTTCGAGAAGGTGTCATCGCCTTCAAATTAGCCGCCCATGCTGCCGACCTTGCCAAACAACATCCAGGTGCTGTCATTCGCGACAATGCTCTCAGCAAGGCTCGATACGAGTTCCGTTGGAAAGACCAATTCAACCTCAGCCTCGACCCCGAGCGTGCATTAGAATACTACAAATCGTCTAACAACGTAGGTGGCAAATATTGCACTATGTGTGGCCCTAACTTCTGTGCTATGAAAATCAGCCACACCCTCTGCGATGAATAACAATCCTCTATTTATAAACACTAAAAACTTTACAACTATGATTGAAAAAAATGTATCTCATGGTATTATCAGTACCTATTTCAGTAAATTAGAAAAGAACTTAGACCTCGACGTTGCTATCGTCGGCGGTGGTCCTTCGGGCATCGTTGCAGCCTATTATCTCGCTAAAGCAGGTCTGAAAGTTGCTCAATTCGACCGCAAACTCTCTCCTGGCGGTGGCATGTGGGGCGGCGCTATGATGTTCAACCAAATCGTTGTGCAAGAAGAGGCTCTCCACATTATCAAGGAGTTCGATATCAACTACGAGCAATACAACGACCACCTCTATGTGATGGACTCTGTCGAAAGCACAGCTGCTCTACTATACAAAGCCGTGCATGCCGGAGCTACTATTTTCAACTGCTATTCGGTCGAAGATGTTATCTTTAAGGACAATGTAGTTAGTGGTGTTGTTGTCAATTGGACTCCTGTATTGCGCGAGGGTATGCACGTCGACCCACTCAACATAATGGCTAAATGCGTAATAGATGGCACTGGCCACGACAGCGAAATGTGTTGCACCGTAGCCCGCAAAAATGGCATCCGCCTTGCTACCGACACGGGCGAGGTCATCGGCGAACGCTCTCTCGACGTAGTTGCTGGCGAAGAAGAGGTTGTCAACGGCACTAAAGAAATCTATCCAGGACTTTATGTCTGCGGTATGGCTGCATCTGCCGTAAGTGGAACCCCTCGCATGGGTCCTATCTTCGGTGGCATGCTCCTCTCAGGCAAAAAAGTGGCTGACCTCATTATCAATGCATTGAAAAAATGAAAATCATTGCCATCACAGTGCCTAAAATGATAGACGAAGATGCCTATTTAATCAGCAATCTGCTGAAAATGGGCATCCACTCTATCCATCTCCGCAAACCTGAGGCCACCATCAACGAATGCCGTAAATTATTAACCAAACTGACCGACGCCGAACGAGCCAAAATCATAATTCACGATTATCCCGAATTATACACCGAATTTTCGCTTAAAGGCATTCATATCAACAAAAACATCACCTCACTGCCCGATGGCTACAACGGATTCAAAACCCGATCGTGCCATTCGTTTGAAGAAATAGAAAGGTACAAAACCAAATACAACTATCTATTCTTAAGTCCTATTTTCGACAGTATTTCTAAGGTAGGCTACAAATCTGGGTTCACCAAAGAGGAACTACTAAAAGCCTCAACCTCTGGCATAATCGACCACAAAGTCATTGCCTTAGGTGGCATCACCCTCGATATGATGCCCTATTTCCAAGAACTAAACTTTGGCGGTATCGCAATGATTGGTGGCATCTACAACACAAATGCCCTACCCCAACTACAAAAAATCAACAGATAAACAACATAAGGCTGTGTCAAATTTTGTTTTGACACAGCCTTATTCCTTATTTCCTATTCCCTACTCCCAAATCCCTGTTCCCTACCTTCAAGCAACCTATGCCGAAAAAAACTGCCATCTTCACAGCAATATTCATAAAAAAATCCACAAAAAAAACATACAACATATCAACATTTTTTGTAACTTTGCATCTTGAATGTGAAATAGGCTAAAAACACCTCAAAAAATCTTGAGTAAAACGAAAAAATATCTAAAAAATAATGCTGAATAGCAGTCTCGCTACTCGCTACTAATAATCTATAAATAATGAAACAAAAAATCGAACAACTACACCAAGTAGTTAACTCATGGAATGCAACTTCTAACGAAGAGTTAGAGGCTATCCGTATCAAATACCTCAGCAAAAAAGGCGAAATCTCTGAACTTTTCAACCAATTCCGCGAAGTGCCTAACGATCAAAAACGTGAAATAGGTCAACTCCTCAATCACCTTCGCGACACTGCGCAAAATCGCCTTAACGAGCTTAAAGCTACCCTCGAAGCTCAACGCCAAGAGGCTGACAAACTCGACCTCACTCGTACTGCCGAACCTA
>JAZRCE010000096.1:0-15915 GCA_045635445.1 Candidatus Aphodosoma sp. | reverse complement strand
GCCTGCCGAGGATATTTCGGCTGTGATTACGGCAATTGGTAATCACGACGAGCATACGGCTTATCCTGTGAATGCTATCGCTGCGGCTTTGATATTGGCTGATAAATGCGATGTGCGCCGTTCGCGTGTGCGCAATCCTCGATCTATTGCATTTGATATTCACGATCGTGTGAACTTTGCTGTAGAGAGTTCGGAATTGATTACTGACAAAGATGCTCGCAAACTTATCTTGCGTCTACAAATTAACACTGAGATATGTGCCGTAATTGATTATTTCGAGATATTTATGGAACGCATGTTGTTGTGTCGAAAAGCATCCGATTTTTTTAAACTTCACTTTGTTCTTGAAATTAATGGACAAGAAATTATGTAATTCACAAATAACAATTACAATGCATAATTATTTTAAAATTATATTACTTTTTCTGTTTGCACTAACACTATTCGTTGGGTGCAAGGGTAATGGTGGCTCAGAAGTAGCTGAGACGAACGATTCGATTATAGTTGATGTTGAAGATTTACGTCATATTGAGTATGGTGTAGATGTAACTGACTTGGATGAGGTGAAGGGGCGTGTGGCTAATGGACAAATAATTACTTCGCTCTTGCGTAATCTTGGAGCTAATCAAAAATTTATCACGCAAGCTGCTTTTATACCTGATTCGGTTTTTGATGTACGTCGTATAAAAGCTGGTAATAATTATTCTGCTTATTATACTCAAGATTCTGTTCCACAGTTGGTTTATTTGGTTTATCAAAAATCGCAAACTGATTTTATAGTATTCCATTTTGAGGATTCTTTGTATGTAGAGTCGTTTATTAAACCGACAACAGTAAGAACTCGTACTGGTAAATTTGTTGTTGAAACTTCTCTTTGGAATGCTATTGTAGATGCAGATATGAATATGGAGTTGGCTTTGCAATTATCGGATGTATATGCTTGGACTGTTGATTTTTTTGGTATACAGAAAGGAGATGGTTTTAAGGTTTATTATGATGAATTGTTTGTTGATACTGTTTCTATTGGTATTAGCAAGATACATGCTGCTAGTTATATGCATGGAGATAAAGAGTTGTTTGCTATATTTTATGAAAATGGGGATGTTAGTGGTTTTTGGGATTTAGATGGGAATAATATGAAGAAGGCTTTTCTTAAAGCTCCTCTTAGTTTTTCTCGTATTTCAAGTAAGTTTACTTATGCTCGTAAGCATCCGATCTACAAGGTCGTACGTCCGCATACAGGTGTAGATTATGCTGCTCCTATGGGAACTCCAGTTATGGCTATTGGCGATGGTGTGGTTACGTTTAAGGGTTATAAAGGTGGTGGTGGTCATACTGTGAAGATTAAGCATAATTCGACTTATGAATCGGCTTATCTTCATTTATCAAAATATGGTAAAGGTATTGAGAGTGGTGCTCGTGTAAAGCAAGGGCAAGTGATTGGTTATGTGGGTAGTACTGGTGCATCAACAGGTCCACATCTTGATTTTCGTATT
Source organism: Candidatus Aphodosoma sp. (assembly GCA_045635445.1). Classification (GTDB taxonomy): domain Bacteria; phylum Bacteroidota; class Bacteroidia; order Bacteroidales; family Paludibacteraceae; genus Aphodosoma. The sequence goes on along the minus strand of JAZRCE010000096.1, from coordinate 14,419 downwards.
TGGAAAAATGGTACTCCTATTGATCCTCTTAAAATGGATTCACCTCCAACTGAGCCAATTCCTTCAAATGCTCGTGTAGAATTTGACTCTGTTAAGACTGTTATGATGCAATTGCTTGATAGTATAAAATAAAAATATAGGGTTTAATTTTTTTATTGTTAATAGTTCAAATATCTTTGTTTATTTAATTGTTTATGGCTCAGACTTATCAAGAAATAAATGCTTATCGTGAGAAGAATGAACGTTTTTTGGATGAGAATATTACTGCGCAGGGTGTGGAGGTGTTGCCTTCTGGTGTGCAGTATAGGGTGATTACTCGCACTAATGGTCCTCGTCCGACGGGAAAAAGTAAGGTGACGGTTCATTATAGTGGTAAATTGTTGAATGGAAAGGAATTTGATAATTCGTTTAAGCGTAAGAAACCTGAGGTATTCCGTGTAAATGAGTTGATAAAAGGTTTTCAAGATGCGTTGAAAGCTATGAGTGTGGGTTCGCGCTGGGTGGTGTGGATACCTTATAAATTGGGTTATGGTTCACGAGATTGTGGTAAAGATATTCCTGCTTATTCTACTTTGGTTTTTGAAATTGAATTGATTAATATAAAATGATTTTTTTTTTGATAAAATTTGTGGTTGAAAGTTTTTGTTGTTAATAAAAAAAATTGTAACTTTGCAATTTACCAATGCTTTGTATTTGGTTGTTGTATATGAAAGATTAATTTTTGTTTGTTAGTTGTAGTTTTGATATGCGTAAGATATTGAATTATATATTATTAGTGTTGCTTTTGACTTCTTGTGGGGAGTATGTTAGACTGCAACGTTCGACAGATCCAGAAGAGAAATTTCAGGCGGGTAAAAATTATTTTCAGGAAAAAAAATACGCTAAGTGTATTACGATGTTTGAGGATATAGTACCTTATTATCGTGGTACTCCTCAAGCTGAAGAACTTTTATATTTGTTGTCAGAGTCTTACATGGGGCAACAAGATTATTATTCTGCATCAGAATATTATCAGGCTTATATTCGTAATTTTCCACGTGGTACTTATGCAGAGGAGGCTAGATACAAGGTGGCGTATTGTTATTATTTGGATTCGCCTGATCCTCGTTTGGATCAAGTAGCTACGTATGATGCAATTAATGCTTTTAGTGAGTTTATTAGTTTATATCCAGAAAGTAGTCGTATTGGAGAGTGTCGTAAGTATTTATTTGAGATGGAGGATAAGTTGGCTTATAAGGAATTGCTTAATGCACAGTTGTATTATAATCTTGGTTTGTATGGTGGAAATAATTATCGTGCGTGTGTAACTACGGCAGAGAATGCTTTGCGTGATTTTCCTGATGCGTCGTGTAAAGATGATTTGGTTTTCGTTATTTTAAAGGCTAAGGCTAAGGAGGCATCGTTTTCGGTAGAGGAGAAGAAGAAAGAGCGTTATAGTGAGGTGGTGGATGAGTATTATCGCTATGCGAATGAGTTTCCTAATGGTAAGCATATAAAGGAAGCTAATCGAATTTTGAGAGATGCTAAAAATAAGGTAGATAATTAAAAGAAAACATTAAATATTTAAACAAAAGATGGTGTGTATACCATTTTAATTGTGACTTAATTGAATTATGGCAAAAAAAATCACTGCTCCGAACAACACTATTACTCGCGACATGAATGCTTTGTGCGAGCCTGTTGGTAATGTTTATGAAACTGTACGTATTATCGCGAAACGTGCAAATCAAATTAGTTCAGAAGTGAAACATGAGCTTGATAAGAAGTTGGCTGATTTCGCTTCTGCTTCTGATAATCTTGAGGAAGTTTTTGAAAATCGTGAGCAAATTGAGATTTCTCGTTATTATGAGCAATTACCAAAACCAACGCTTCGTGCGGCAAAAGAGTTTGAAGATGGTGAGGTGTATTGGAAAAATCCTTCACGCATGTAATGCTTTGGTTGTTTGCTTATAGATGCGAATTTAGATTTAGAAAAAAGGCATAAGAACGTTATGACATATGTGTTTTGTCGGGTTGTTCTTTTGCCTTTTTTGGTATTTTGAGGTTTGGGTTATCCTATGAAGAGGGTAGGGTGAGTGTTGCTATTTTTGATGTGTTTTTGTATCTATTTTTGTTTTGTTATATATTGTGATTTATGATTTATAGTAGAAATATTTTTTATTCGATTTTGTTGAGATATGTCAAGTTTGTTTATCGATTTGCGTTTAGCAAGATTGACATAAGGGGTAGGGAGAATATTCCTACAGATGGAGCTGTTATTTTTGCTCCTAATCATACTAATGCTTTCATGGATGCTTTTACGGTGCTCGTAGTTGCTTGTAAGGCTGTGGTTTTTGTAGCTCGTGCTGATGTTTTTCGGAACAAGATTGCGGCTAGAATTTTTCGTTTTTTGAAGATTATGCCTATTATGCGTATGCGTGATGGTAGGGAGAATTTGAAAAAGAATGAGCAGATTATGAAGGATGCGGTGGAGGTTTTGTGTCATGATGTGCCGTTTGGTATTTTTTGTGAGGGTACGCATAGGACGAAACATAGTATTTTGCCGTTGGTGAAAGGGATTTTTAGGATTGCACTTCAAGCAGATGATGCTCTTCGGGGAATGATGCCGGTGTATATTGTGCCTATTGGGATTGAATATGGTGATTTTACGCGTTATCGTTCGACTATTTCTGTTGAGGTTGGTGAGGCGTTTAATGTTACTGAGTTTAAGATTAGAAATGTTGATAGGTCGCAGCCAGAATTGATGAATTTGATGCGTTCGGAGTTGACGATGAGGATATCTTCGTTATTTCATTGTGTGCCTGATAATGATGACTATGATGCTATTTTGTATCTTTCGTATTTTAGGAATAGGGATGTTTTGGCTCGATATGGTTGGTCGACTTCTCCGTTTGATGTGATGCGAGCTAATAGAATAATTGTTAATGAGTTGTTGGAGTTGAAGGAGAGGGATTTGGATGCGTATATGTTGCAGATTGAGCAGGGGCGTGTGTTGGCTCAGAAGTGTTGTGGGTTAGGTATTGCTACGGAAACGATATATAGGCATAGGACTGTTTCGAAGAGTTTGTTTTATAGGAGTTTGGGTGTATTGTTGGGGTTGCCTTATTTTGTTTTTGCTGCTATTGTTGATTTTCCTGTTTGGTTGATTACATGGATGTTGTTTTATTTTGTGATAGAGGATGAGGCAATGAAAAATTCGCTTAGGATGTTGATTATTGCATTGGTGTATCCATTTATATTTTTGGTTTTAGGTTTTGTGTTGTGTTCGAATTTTTCTTTGGTTTGGGCTATTATATTGTTTATTTTGGCTTTGCCTGCGAATATTGTTGTGCATGAGTATGTTAAGAATTTGCGTTTGTTGATATCGGATTATAGATTTAAATTTTTGTTTAATAAATGAGAAGGTTGTTTTTTTTGATTGTGATATGTTTGTCTTTGGTTGCACGGGCAATTGATGTGATACCTCATCCTTATGAGTATGATATTAATCCTTATTATAGATATTATCTGGATGAGCAGACGGCTTTTGTGTGTAAGCAGAAGTCTCTTTTGCCTGTGGCTGAAGTTGTTGCACAAACTATGCGTCGTTCGACGGGGTTGCAATTGCCGATAGTTAAACGGGCTAGTAGTTTTATTTATCTTGCTATTGATAAGGGTATTGCTGATCCTGAGGCGTATGAACTTGTTGTTTATACTGATGGTGTTGATGTTTATGGGGGATCTCCGGTGGGGGTTTATTATGGGTTGCAAACTTTGATGCAGATGTTGCCTCCTGCTATTGAGTCTGATACGGTTGTTAGTGGAGTAGAATGGTCGTTACCGACAGCTTTTATTAGTGATTATCCGCGTTTTTCGTATCGAGGTATGCATGTGGATCCTTGTCGTCATTTTTTGCCTATTGAGCATATTAAGAAGCAGATAGATTGGATGTCGAAATTTAAGTTGAATGTTTTGCATTTTCATTTGACTGATGATCAGATGTGGACTTTTGAGGTGAAGAGATATCCTCGTCTTACGGAGATAGGTACTAAACGTACTAATGTTGATGGTTCGGTTTATAATGGGGGGTATTTTACGCAGGAGGAGTTAAGGGATCTTGTTGAGTATGCTGGTGTGCGTGGTGTTACTATTATTCCTGAGATAGAGATGCCAGGTCATGCAATGGCGGCTTTGGCGGCTTATCCTGAGTATGGTTGTACGGGAGGGCCATACAGTGTGCGCACTACTTGGGGGGTGGAGGAACATCTGCTTTGTGCTGGTAATGATTCTGTTTTTCAGTTTATTGAGGATGTGTTGACTGAGTTGACGGATGTATTTCCAAGTGAATATATTCATATTGGGGGTGATGAGTGTCCTACTAATATTTGGCATGATTGTCCTCGTTGTCAGTCTCGTATGCGGGATGAGGAATTGAAAACAGAAGTTGAACTTCATGGTTATTTTATTCGTCGTGTTGAGCGAATACTTCATAAGTTAGGGCGTAAAATGATTGGTTGGGATGAGATTCTTGATGGTGGTGTGTCGAAGTCTGCTACGGTTATGTCGTGGCGAGGTAGTAAGGGTGGGATTAAGGCTGCTAATCAGGGTAATCAGGTGATTATGACACCTTGGGATATTTGTTATTTTGATCATTATCAGGGTTCGAGACTTTTTGAGCCTATGGCTCAGAGTGGATTTCTTCCTTTAAAAAAAGTTTATGATTGGGAACCTGTTTGTTATGAAATTGAGTCTGAACATCGTGATAAAATCCTTGGTGGACAAGCTAATTTGTGGTCGGAGTATATTCTTTCGCCTAGTCATGCAGAATATATGATTTATCCTCGTATATTGGCTCTTTCTGAAGTATTATGGACATCTCACTATCGTGATTATGATGATTTCAAAAAACGTCTTGTTACAATTCAACAGCGTCTTGATTATGGCAATATTAATTATCATATTCCCCTTCCTGAAGGTCCACAAGCTCAATATATTGAGTTTATTGATTCAATGAAAGTAGAGTTGTCCAATACATTGGGTTATGAAATGCATTATGAGGTAGAAGGGGATAATGAATTGGGTGTAAGGTGTTGTGAAGGGGGGAATAATTGTGCTTTTTTCATTGATAATTGTGTGTTATTGAGGGCTTATACTTCTTTTGGTGGTAGAAATAGTGATACTATAGAGGTTTATTATAATAAATTGTCGGCTCCTCATTCTGGGGCTAAGGAATTATCACATAATGGGTTATATAGGCAAAGAGCATATGGATATTTTGCGAATACAGATAGTCTTGATTATGTGAAGTTTGATGTTACTGATTTGGTAGATTCGCTCGTTTATGACTATAATGATAGTTATTTTGAGCCATGGATAGAGGTGTATCAGGGCTATATTAAGGTGGATTCGACAGATAGTTATTTGATTACTACTGACTTAGAGGAGTTGTGGGTGGATGATATTAGAGTAATAAATAATAATGGAGAGTTGAAACGTAATCAGACGAAGAGGGCGCAAATGGTGTTGGAAGAGGGATTTCATAGCATAAAGGCTGTGTATAATAATTGTGTGAATGATGGCTTCCCAGCCCACTGGCGCAAACCAGAGATAAGGATAAAAAGCATTGATGATAAGGATTTTCGGGTGTTAGGGCCTAGGGATTTTTATCGGTGATATATTTTATTGTAGAGGCGCAATGAGTTGCGTCTCTTTTTTGTTGTGATTTTTTTTGATTGAAATGCTTGTATATGTAGAAAATAATTTTTACCTTTGCGGATGAATACACTGAGTAGCGTTCTCAGGTGGTTTTGTTAAAGCATTTTTGCTTTATTCTTTCTATCTATGAAATTTGGCGATTTTGAGGTTCAGGAAGAATAAGTTTAAAAATGCCCATTGTTGTATATACAGCGTGGGCTTAACTTATTCGTAGAACCAAGGTCACGCCAAATACCTATAGATAGCGAGAAAGTTAAGTTCTCGCTTTTTTTGTGTCTGATTATTAACTTAAAATATTATTGTTATGAGAAAAATTAAATTATTTGTTTTGTCGGTGGTGATAGTGTTATTCACTGCGTGTCACGGAAACTTATGGGATGCTATTGACGACTTGGATGCTCGTGTCGCCAAGCTTGAAGAACTTTGTAAAGAGATGAATACCAATATCTCAGCTTTGCAAACTATTGTTGAAGTAATTCAAGATAATGATTTTATTACGGGCATTGTGCCAATTGAGAAAGGTGGAGAGGTGATAGGTTATACTATTATGTTTGGTAAACATGAGCCGATAACAATCTATAATGGTGAAGATGGAAAAGATGGTCAGAATGGTAGTGGTAGTACGCCTATAATTGGAGTGACAAAAGACACTGATGGAGTATATTATTGGACATTGAATGGCGAATGGTTGCTAGATGATGAAGGAAATAAATTGCCAGTATCGGGTAAAAATGGTAATGATGGAGAAAATGGAGAAGGTAGTGATGGAGAAAGTGGAACTATAGGCAAAGATGGAGTTACTCCACAATTGAAAATAGAAAATGGCTATTGGTATATCTCTTACGATAATGGAGCAACTTGGACTGAATTGGGTAAGGCTGTAGGTGAAGATGGAGAGAAAGGTGATAAGGGAGACAAAGGTGATGCTGGGAATGATGGTCAAAATGGAGATAGTATGTTTACGAGTGTTACATACGATGATAATAATGTATATTTTACATTGACAGATGGTAGTGTTTTGATTGTACCATTAGGAAGTAGTAAAGAGCAAGTAGTACAAATTATAGATGGTGCTATCATGGCTGAATTTTCGGTATCAGAAACAAAGAAGGTGTATTTTTCAAAAGGTAATTTGCAGTATATTTCTGAAGGAACGCATAAATGTGCAGATGGTACTGCGCAACCTGGTACTTGGAGATTTGCAGAAAAACAATGGGAAGAAGGAACGCTGCTATATTGGGGAAATAGTGGATACAACGATACAATAAAACAAGTAAATAGTAATGATTGGTTTGCAGAAGCGGAAAACGCAATAAAATATTATAAAGCGTATGAAATTATAGCTAAATCTGATATATCAGATACTTATAATGATTGGGGAGTATATAATGCTATTGAAAATGGAGGAAATATTCCTAATAAATATAGAACATTAACACGTGATGAATGGGTTTACCTTTGGGAGCAAAGACCTAATGCAAAAAAATTAAGAGGAACTACAATCATTGATGGGATAGAATGTACATATATACTTCCAGATTCTTGTGTAGAAGCGAAAATACCACCTGAATTATATAGTGGTGAACAGATTTATGAATGTTTTTCTGTAAATGCTTTATTGGATAAAGGTGTCGTTTTTTTTAGAAAGAACCCCAAAAAAACTAATTTAACCAACAATTCAGGTGAAGGTTATTGGTCTTCTACATACACAAAAACTTATAATCATGTTTATTATGCGTATGCAATTTTAGGTGGAAAACCAGAAGAACAAGTGACATATGGTCATGTGGGAACAGTGACTACACCTGGTGTTTACTGTTTACCAGTCCGTTTAGTAAAAGATGTAGAATAGTTTTTTTGTTAAAATTATAAAATTATGGAAGATAAAGATTTTATACAATATATGAAAACGAAAATGGATGAACTTCGTAATCAAAGACTAGAACTTGATGAAATAGCAAGGATAGAATTGATTTTTTGAAAGAATTTAGACCAAAATTAATGACATTTTTAGATGAAAAAAAAGAGAAAAAAGTTTATTTTACTCGTGAAATGGTAACACCAGAGGAGTGTAATTATAATTTGCGTCAAGAGATGTGTGATGAACTAATATTTGATGTTTTGCATAAAGGATATAAGTATATATCTGAAGAGTCTACATCTAGTCAATTGGTGTTTGAAAAAATTGTTTAATATGAGATTAAAGTTATAATGTTAAAATCGGTGGGCTTTGGCTTTGCCGATTTTTTTTGTGGTGTTTTTGTTGCTTGAGCCTAGCTTGAGGGTAGCTGTTTGAGAATTGAGAATTATAAGTAAAAATTGTGGATTTTAGGTTGGTGTTTGGTTGGTGGGGTTGAGTTTTGTGGGGGCATGGTTGATCTTGTAGAGGTAAAAAAAAATAATGGAGTGGTGAGATGTTGTGTCATGTTGGCAGTCTTTGTGGTTTGGCATGATTTTTTAGGTGTTTGTCTTGTAATGATAAATAAACAAAATTATGGAAAATGAAATTTTAGTTGAGAATCAACATTTAGAAAATCAAGAACAGGAGGTTCGTGAATTGAGTTATTGTTTTTATTTGCATGCTAATGGTAATAGTGGCAGTGGAAAAGAGAATGTGATTGTTGTTACTGGGAGGTATGCTGGGGAGAGTGAGGAGTTGATTGGGATGCAGAAATTGCCTGCTGGGGTGATTGATAAGAGCGTTTGTGGGTGTGGCTTGACTTCTTTTGCTATTGAGCAAGAGAGGGGGAATGTGGTGATTGCTGTGCCGACACAGGCTTTGGTTAAGAATAAAGTTAATCAGTATCCGAATAATAGGTATAATCGTGAATTATTTGAAGTTACGGGTGATACTACGGCGATGGATGTTGCACATTATATAGATGATTGTGAGGGACGTGGAGTTGAATGGAAGGTTATGGTGACGTATGATTCGTTGTGGAAATTGACGACTAATAATGTGCTTGATAAGGCACATTTAATAATTGATGAATGGCATATGATGAATATTTGGTCGGGGTTGAAGTCGGATAGTAGAAGTGCAAAGAATTTTCAAATAGATGTGATGACGAGATTGCTCAGGATTGCAAAGAAGTATAAGGATAGTGTTACGTTTATTACGGCTACGCCAATTGCTTTGAAATATATGGCTGATTGGGTTGGTGAGTTGAATCAGGTGAAATTGGAGTGGAGTGTTTCTGTTGAAGAAGGACCATTGTATAAGGTGAAGGATAAGAAACCTATTGATTTTGTGAAAAATAAATTGATTAATGTGATAGAGAAGAAGGGTGTGGTGAGAATTGGAGAGTATGAGTGTAAGAAGTTGATTGTTTTTGTTAATTCGATAGAGGCCATTAAGGAGATGTGTAATGGTGTGATAGATAAGGAAAAATGTGCTATTATTTGTGGGGATAAGGAGGTTAATGATGAGAAGATAAGCAGTTTTGCGCATAGATTGGAAGATTCTACGAGATTGCCAAGATATACTTTTGTTACAAGTTCGGGTTGGCAAGGAATTGATTTGGAAGATAAGGAGGCTGTGAGTGTGGTGGTTTCGTATGGAGGGGATTCTTCTTTTCATACTTTAGTGGATGTGAATGTGCAATTGAAGCAGATATTAGGTCGTCAGCGAGATATGGAGAATCCGTCGTATCATGGTGGTATTTTTGTGTATAGTGATTTAGCTGAAGAGTTTATTAATAGGGAAAAAGAGAGGTTGGAAGAGGATGCTAATAGAGTTAAGAATAATTTAGCAGTATTGGACTTAGAAGATTTACCTAATGAACAAAGGCGTGATTTGAAGACGAGTCTTATGGATTTGTCATTGTTTAGATTGTTTGTTAATCCAAAGGAAGGAAATCCAGAGGGATTGGAATTTAATGAGTTGTATTATAGATCAAAATTGTATGAGATTGATGAGATATTGCCATCGTATGTTATTCGTAATGCTTCAAGTTTGGCTCTTGATGAAAATGGTGATATAGCAGAAGAGGATGTTGAAGTAGGGATTAGGTTATATAGAGATGATGCGATTGAGATTGATGGAAAGAATTTACGGTCTGTGATAAATCGGGATATAACATGGAAGAGAATAAGTGAATTGTATCGTGATATACTTAAGGGAGCAGATAGTGATAGAGAACTGACTGAAGAGCAGAAAAAGACTTCGTATTATGAAACAATAGAAGTTTTTTATAAGTTATATGATGTAAATGTTGTGGATTTGCCAAAGACGGAGAAAATAGCACAACAGATGATAAAGATAGGTAGAGAAGGTAGATTTGTGAATTTTTGTAGGGCAAAATGGGATTATAATGGTGGTCGCTATGGAGAAGGAAAGCATTGTGCGGAGGATATAGCCAATTTTTTGAATGGTATTGCAAGAGAAGTTGGATTAGATAATAGGGAATATGTTGCGAATAGTATAGCGAGTACAATGCAATCAATTTTCGGAAATAGATCGGATGAAGAATATGAATATGAGCTTATTCATGGAAAGTTTACTAATAACTCAACTTCTAATGCTGAAATTAGGAAGAATAGGGCGTATTATCAAGTTATAAGACAAAGAAAGGAACGAGGTTAGGGCTTTACGTAAAGGTTAGGGCTTTCTAAAGAAAAGGATATTTTTGTAAAAAGAATTTGGATGTTAAAAATATCCAAATTCTTTTTTTATCTCTACAAGACAATGTTGCGCGCAATTATGATATAAATATTTCGCTTATATTGCTGTTAATTAAATGTTTATGATATTGTGGGGGTGGAAAATTTTTCGTAACTTTGTAGTAGATAAATGAAAATATTTTAACAACTTTAACAAACAAAATCTTATTATTATGGCGAAAATTGAAACTATTAGTGTAATTGAGGGTATCAGAGGAAAATTGGATGGTACTGAGAATCTTGTGTTTAGCAAGAGATATGGTCAAACTTATGCTTGGGAGATGAGACCGTCGACCAAAGAGCCTACTGCCAACCAGTTGGCACAGCAAATGCGTTTTGCCACTGCAGCTAGTCAAGCTATAGAGGATATGAAAGATCCTGACAAAAAAGCTGAATGGCAAGCTGTTGCTGAAGCATCTAATGGCAAGTGGAAGACTGCTCGTGGTGCAGCATTCGCAAGCTACTACTCACAAGCCGAGGGCTAAAAATGGTAAGACGTTGCCGAAGCAGGTAATGACTAAAACTTCATTTGGAACTTATCACTCCTTCGGATAGCTCCCCACTATAACTAGGGGGGAGCATTTTTTTGTTGTGCATCGTACAGTTTACTCTTATATAAACAGTAATAAAGTCGCAAGATTTCTTGTGGCTTTTTTTTATAATTTTATGTTTGTTATACAAAAAAAAATTACTATCTTTGTGGTCTAATAGACAAACGTAGCAAAGTTACTCATTATTAAAATATGAAAAAAATAGTATTATCAATTTTAATATGTTTTGTTGCAGTGGGTATGATTGTGGCAAAACCTCAGTGTGTAAAAAAACAGAAACAAAAAATGGTAAAAATCGAAACTACTCTTGGCACTATCAAAGTGAAACTTTATGATGAGACTCCGCTTCATCGCGACAATTTTTTGAAACTTGTAGAAGATGAATTTTATGAAGGTGTGTTGTTCCACCGTGTTATTAAAGATTTTATGATACAGGCTGGTGATCCTGAGTCGAAAACTGCTGATTCGTTGGCGCATCTCGGTGCTGGAGGTTTGGGGTATACTATTCCTGCTGAGATTGTATTTCCACAACTTTATCATAAACGTGGTGTGCTTGCTGCGGCTCGTCAGGGTGATATGGTAAACCCTGAAAAGAAATCGAGTAGTTGTCAATTTTATATTGTGCAGGGTAAGACTTTTACGGATGAAGAGCTTGACAATATGGAGAAGCATATTACGTATCAGTTGCGTATGAAAGAGCCATTTAAGTATACTGAAGAACAGCGTATTGCGTATAAAACTTTTGGTGGTACACCACATTTGGATGGACAATATACTGTGTTTGGCGAAGTGGTAGAGGGGTTTGATGTGTTGCAAAAGATATCAAATGTTGAAACTCGTCGAGGTGATCGACCTGTGGAAGATGTACGAATTATAAAAGTAAAAATAGTAAAACGATGAAAATATTAGATTATCAATCTGTAGATATTTGTCAAGGAGGGGTGGATGTACTCTCTAGTGTTGACTTTACTCTTTTGAAGGGTGAATTTGTTTATCTTTGTGGAAAGGTGGGTTCGGGTAAGAGTTCGTTGCTTAAGACTCTTTATGCTGAATTGCCAATAAAAACTGGTCAAGCTCGTATATTTGATTATGATTTGTTAGAAATAAAAAGGAGAGATATACCATATCTTCGTCGTAAAATAGGTATTGTATTTCAGGATTTTCAGCTTCTTGCAGATCGTAGTGTGAGTGATAATCTTGAGTTTGTGCTGCGTGCTACGGGTTGGAAATCAAAGAAGGATATTGATGAGCAAATTGAATTTGTATTGTCTGTTGTAGGTATGTCGAAGAAAGGGTATAAGTGGCCACATCAACTTTCGGGGGGAGAGCAACAACGTATAGTGATAGCGCGTGCTTTGCTTAATTCTCCTGAATTGATTATAGCAGATGAGCCAACAGGTAATCTTGATCCTCAAACTAGTCGTGAATTGATGGAACTTCTTCATTCTATATCTCAAAGTGGTACTGCAGTTGTGATGGCTACGCATAATATGCAACTTATAGAGGAGTATCCTGCTAAATGTTATATTTGTGAGAATGGAAAATTGGTACAATCATAAAAATATAATGAATATAATATTAACTTTAAATTAAGGAAGTATGAAAAAAATCTTACTTTTAGCAGTTGCTTTTGTTTCAATAATGGCATCTGCGCAAGTCTTGCAAGTTGCTTCTGTTGAGAAATTAAATATTCCGCAGAATGCTGACTCAAAAATTGCAGGTATTGCTCCTGATGGTTCTTATGTGCTTATTACTTCGCAGACTAATAAAGGTTTGCAATGTTTTGATTTAGCGACTAGGAAGATGACAAAATTGACTGATGCTATTGGTGCTGGTTATAATGTCGAAATCTCGTCTGATTCAAAAAATGTTACGTATCGTGAGATTACTTATGCAGCAGATCGTTCGCGTATGACATCTTTGGTTCGTCATGATTTTGTTACTGCACAAAAGTCGACAATTGTTAAATCTGCACGTGATATGCATCGTGCTCGCGTACGTAGTGCTATTGCTCCAACAGTAGCTATTCAAAATGGTGAACTCGTTATTACAGTGGGTACAACAACTAAAGTTTTGTCGCCTAATGGACAAGGTCTTAGTTATTTATGGCCAAGTCTTTCGCCTGATGGTAAAAAAATTGTTTACTACGTTTCGGGTGCAGTGTGGACATGTAATGTTGATGGTACTGATGTACAACGCGTTGGTAATTTCCGTGCGCCACAATGGTATAATAATAATGTCATAGTGGGTATGAATGATATTGACGATGGTCACGTAGTGACAGCATCTACTATCGTAGTTTATACACTTGATGGTAAAAAACAAGTGCTTACATCGAACAATATTATGGCTATGTATCCTTATGCATCGGCTGATGGTAAAAAAATTGTTTGCTCAACACCTGCTGGTGAAGCCTATCTTATTAACATTAAATAACGCAGAACTATGAAAAAGATATTACTATTTATCGCTGCCCTCATGACATCTGCTGTTATGATGGCGCAATTGGATGGCAAAAAGATTTACGTCAATCCTGGTCACGGTAGTTTTGGTCCTAACGACCGCCCTATGGCAACTATACCTTACCCAACTCTTTCGACTACTGGTATGCCTGACACACTTGGTTTCTATGAGTCGAACACAAACCTTTGGAAATGTATGGAGCTTGGTCGTAAGCTCGAAGCTGCAGGTGCAGTTGTGATGTATTCACGTACTCAATGTGGCCCTTGGCCTTATGAGTATCCTTATGCTGATTATACTTTTGATAAGTATAAAGCACTACCTGACTACGAAAAATATAATAAAGCACTTTCGGTAATTGCTGCCGAAGCCGAAGCATTTGATGCAGATTATTTCATCTCGGTTCACTCGAATGCTGCAACTGAAGGTACTTCGACTAACTATCCTCTTTTGCTTTATAAAGGGTCTGACGCTACTGCTGCCAACCCTGGTAGTAAAGAGATGTGTGCTACTATGTGGCCATATCTTTTCGAGATGATGGATAGCAAACTCGATCCATATTCAAGCTACAGCAAAACTAAGATGAATAACCGTGGTTGCGACGACTTCTATGGCTATACTCTTGGTGTGTTGAAACAATCGGTCCCTGGTTTCCTTTCTGAAGGTTATTTCCACACTTATCAACCTGCTCGTCACCGTGCGCTCAACCCTGACTATTGCAAACAAGAGGGTATTCGTTACTATCGTGGTATAGCTGCTTATTTTGGCGAACCTGCTGAAACTAAAGGTTATATCATCGGTACAGTGAAAGACCTTCACGAAAAAATGTCGCACAATCTTTACAACTATGCTGCTAAATCTAACGACCAATGGGTGCCATGTAATGGTGCAGTGGTAACACTCTACAAAGGTGGTAAAAAATTGGCTGAATATAAAGTAGATACTCTCTACAATGGTATTTTCTATTTCCCAGATCTTGAACCAGGCAATGATTATACTCTCGATGCTACTTGCGAAGGTTACAAACCATTGTTTGATGACTACAAAGAACC
>JAZRCE010000095.1:0-28836 GCA_045635445.1 Candidatus Aphodosoma sp. | reverse complement strand
AAGGTAGGAGTTGGTTCAGTGATACCACGTTCAGTACCAGCTAATTTAGCTGTGAAACCAGAAAGGAAGTAGTATTGAGTTTGCTCTGGCGACAAGATAGATACAGGAGGCAATACACCAAATGCGTCAGCTGAAAGGAAGATAACTTTCTTAGCAGCAGGAGCTTTTGAACCTGGTTGGATGTTTTGGATGTGGTGGATTGGGTAAGAAACGCGAGTATTTTCAGTTACGCTCTTATCAGCGAAGTCGATTTTGCCTTCTGCGTCAACAGTAACGTTTTCGAGGAGAGCATCGCGACGGATAGCATTGTAGATATCAGGTTCGCTGTCTTTGTCGAGGTTGATAACTTTAGCGTAGCAACCACCTTCGAAGTTGAAGATACCTTCGTCGTCCCAACCGTGTTCGTCGTCACCAATAAGTTGACGTTTAGGGTCAGTTGAGAGAGTAGTTTTACCTGTACCAGAAAGACCGAAGAAAATAGCTGTTTCTCCTTTTTCGTTAGTATTAGCCGAACAGTGCATAGAAGCCATACCACGGAGTGGGAGGAGGTAGTTCATGATTGAAAACATACCTTTTTTCATTTCACCACCATACCATGTGTTGATGATAACTTGTTCGCGGCTTGTGAGATTGAATACTACAGCAGTTTCAGAGTTGAGGCCGAGTTCTTTGTAGTTTTCAACTTTAGCTTTAGAAGCGTTGAATACAACGAAGTCAGGTTCGCCGTAGTTAGCGAGTTCTTCAGCAGTTGGGCGGATGAACATGTTAGTCACAAAGTGAGCTTGCCATGCCACTTCCATGATGAAACGTACTTTAAGACGAGAGTTAGCGTTAGCACCACAGAATGTATCAACTACATATAATTTTTTGTCTGAAAGTTCTTTAACAGCAAGTTCTTTAAGAGAGTTCCATGTTTCTTGAGAAACTGGTTTGTTGTCGTTTTTGTATTCGTCAGAAGTCCACCACACAGTGTTTTTGCTAACTTCGTCCATTACAAAGAATTTGTCTTTAGGAGAACGACCAGTGTAAACACCTGTCATAACGTTAACAGCACCAAGTTCTGTTACTTGACCTTTGTCGAAGCCTTCGAGGCCTGGTTTAGTTTCTTCTGCGAAAAGTACATCATAAGATGGGTTGTGAAGGATTTCAACCGCACCATTGATACCATACTTAGATAAATCTAGATTTGCCATAATTTGTTTGTATTTAAATAATTAATATTTTTTTTGTTGTTGTACACAATACAAGAACCTTGCCAAATGGCACTTGTCTTTCACGTTGCAAATTTACAAAAATATTTTGAATAAAAAAAGTAATAAATAAAAAAGGTTTCAAAAAAAAGAGATGTTCATATAAACATCTCTTTTTTTTACTATTTAACAATTATTTTACCTAAAAGTTTACTTCCATCGGACGAAGTTACAACTACCATGTATATTCCTCGATTACTAATAGCTAATTCTGAAACAATCCTACCTTCATCCGAAGATTGTTTTTCTCTATAGATACAAGAACCTAACATATCATAAACTTCAATCACAACATCATCCGAATCAAACATAGAAAACTCTCCTTCTATATTAACATATTCTCCAACAACAATAGGATTAGGATATATCACCAAATATCTCTGCTCAATATTTTCAACCGAAACTTCTTCTCCTACTTTAAGCTCATACTTAACAACAGCAGAACAATTCTCTCTTTCCACAAAAAACTCATCTTCATAAATACCAATAGGAGTATTCTCATCAAATTTCCTAGTTAAAAATACATATGGTAAATCCCCTAATGTAATATTTTGCTTAACATAAATAGTATCTGCATTTAATACATAAAGATTAAGAACAATTGTACTATCACACCCCCCAGAAGATATTAAAGGTAAAGTATAAGTTCCCGTAACAGGCACACCTTTAAACCCATGATTAGTATATGTTTCACCAACACAAATAAACTCATTGAACGTTGTAGTTAAGTCTTCAGCAACTTTAACTGTCAACGTTACTATAGAATCACATCCTTCTGGTGTAGTAAACGTTTCTGTATATACGCCCGAACAATCTATAATCCTTGAACCAAATTGGTATGTCTGTCCAACACACAAATCTATATGTATATCATGCTTAGGCGCATCTTTTACTTTTAGCAACAACGTTGCAATTGAATCACAACCCGTAACCACAGATTGTAAAGTATCTACATATACACCTGTACGATTATACTCTTTTCCATTCCAAAAATAGGTACTTCCAAAACAAATTGTATCTGATACAAGAGTTTTAGATACTGGATAAACTTTCAAATCAACAACAACAACCGAATCACACCCTTTTGCAGACGAAAGTTTTCGTTTATACACTCCTGTTTTTGTTAGAGATGCAAAATTATTTTGTGAATAAACCTCACCATCACAAATCCAAGCATCAATATGTTTTACTGACATCGGTTTGACTTCTAGTGAAATATTACAAATCGTGTCTTCTTTTAAATTATCTTGAGATGTTTGATGATAAATAAATTGATTTTGACCAATTTGCAATTCTTCAGAAACCTTCACAAAATCCCTATAATAAAAATCTTCTGTCTGACAAATGGTAGCCTCAATATCTTTAGATACGACAGAATTTATACGTATATTACTGATATGTAATTCTGAAGTAATTCCAGACGTACATTCACTATAAAAAGCTAAACGGATAACCTTGCCTGCATATTTTGTTAAATCCAAAGAGTAAGTTGCACCTTCAACTGGGATTGAATTATATTCAAAATCTCCTTTATTATTATTTGTCCATGTAAACTTATTATGTTCCTCCCAACTACGTCCATTATTCTCTGAAACAACAACATAGAAAACATCATCCACATTCGAAATTGTTGAATCGGGTTTATGTACACCATCATCATCTGTAAGAGCTAAATCAAATAACATAGTAACATCTGTATTTGGCAATTCAATCGAAGAGGAGAACAACCAACAATAAGGATTAGTTGCACGAGTCTCTGCTGTAGTAACATATGTAGAAATACGTCCATTTTTAACGGTCCAACCAAGAGGAAGAGATGGATCCGTAATCATAGCACTACCTGCTTTTGAAAAAATATCAGCAGCAGATGTTCCGCATGAACGTTGCCAATGACGAGGCACATACGATTGAGTATTAAATACACCCAATTGCGATGTTGAATACAACGTAGAATATGCAGTTATACAATTAGCCGCAGAAGACCACTCTGATTGATTGGTTGCACCACAAATTTGCTTAACTCGTATAAAATAATCTTGTCCCGGAAGAAGATTTTTTAAAGTTGCAGGAAAACCAGTAATTGTATCCGTTCTCCAAATCTCATGAAAATCCTCTTTCAAAGAAATCTGTACCTCAAACATCGACCCACCATTGGTTTCAGCATTAATCTTAGCTGTCGTTGCCGTTGCCTCCTCTACCATAAGACTTGATGGAGTCATACAATCTGATACATAATCAACAACGATATCATCTATATACATTTGATTATTTTCTTTACCATCATACATCTCATTCTTAAATGCAATAAACTTTCCTTTTGCACCTTTCAATAAAACTGTATGCTTACGCCAATAAGATGTTTTTTCCACATCTTCATACACAAACGAACCAGAAGCCATTTCTTTATTTTCAGTCGTATATGGATATGACACCACTTGCAGAGGTTCAAAAGTAGAAGGATCATTTGGATTTGTCATCGTTCCAACGGTTACCTTACGTGCATAAACAGCATTTAAACCAATAGAATTAACATTATCCGTTCCTTTTACAGCTCCAAAAGGACGAATCCAAAATGAAACTTGCAACTCATCAAAATTGCCATCTATTAATGGTAAAGCCATATATCCCCCTATCTTTTCTTCTGAGTTAGAATAAAGTTTAAGAGCATAATCTCCTGTTCGAGCCACCTGATATATACCACTCATATATGAGTGTGGATATACAACTGTATTATCAACAATATACGGCGTTTCTTCTGCATTTGAGTGACCATTTACAAAACAGTCAGGAATACGATACGATGTATTTGGTTCACCATCAGAATAAAAAGGAAGATAATAACCCTCATCTAATTCAAAAGAGAAAACTGTTCCCAAGGGTTTAGGATCACAAGGTGTTGTAAATCTAAAACATTCTGACCAAAAAGACAATTGTTCATCGCCATCACAATTCGCTTGAATATATATATAATAATCCGTTCCTGAAGATAAATTACCAATAGTTGCAGTATTTAACGTTACACTAGATAAACTTGCAATATACTGAGGCCCTGCTAAATCAGGATTCATCTCTTTAGTCAAAGCTATTACATTATAAGATTTAGGAGTAATACCTATTGGAGTCCAACTTAAAGTTAAATAAGTAGAACTAATATCTTCTATTTGGAAATTATAAGGATAACTACAATCAGACTTTTCAAACAATAAGTTATCAATAGCCGCAGACATATTATTCTCTCCATTTAACATTTCATCATTCTCCCAATATATAACCAAACGATAAAAACCTGCCATTTCAGGAGTAATCAAGAATGTTTTAGTATAAGTTTCCCAATCTTGCGACATATTGAAAGGTTGACCACTCCTACCTAAGTCTATCCAATCATTAGGAAATAATTGTTTTGCTGCTGTTAAAGTTACTTTTGTTCCATCAAAATTAGACACTTCTGAGTTTCCTGCTGCAAATTGAGATAATGCTGGGATTAGCATTACCCTCATAAAATCTGAATTATCCCCTTTTGCTTTCCAATCGAAAGAGACAGTATATACACCCTCTTTTAAATCAAAAGTACGATAAGCCCAAACTTTAGATTCTTGATGTTGATATGTCGCAGTCATTCCATTATCTCCAGAAACAAACAATGAATCCGACAAATACCATTTGTTAATATAAGAATCCAATGTTGTAAATTGCAAATTTTCATTTACATCACTAAAATTATTTATATAAGGGAATATTGACACTGGTACTTCGAAAGTAGTATAAGATTCACACAACGACCACTCTGATACATCTGTTTCTGAACAATAAGCACGAACATAAAAATCATACATTGTATTTGGTCTAAGACCATTTATTACAAATGAAGTATCAGATATTTCAACTATATTACCTTCTGTTGATACATCAAAACCCTTCAAACCATATTTAACTTCATATTTTATTGCTCCTTGATGAGAAAATTTAAAGCTAGCATAAGTATCACCTAAAGATGTTAAAGTAAAATTCAATGGTCTTTGACAAGATGACATCAACTCAACAAGTACATCGTCAATATAACAACCACCATAAGTTCCATTTTGATCTGTAACTTTAGCTCTATTAAGCGAATGTGATACCATAAAAGCAATGTGCTTAGCTGAACCAGTATAAGAAGACAATGGTACTACAACTTGATTATATAAAGTCGAGCCTTGCATAAATATAGTATCAACAGGAACAAAAGTCGAAACAATTTGAGATCTCGAAGTGACATCCGAAACAAAACCAACAACTATTGCTCGACGAGTTTTTTGAGAAGCAACATCTGGTTTACATTTAAACGAAACTTGACATTTCCTCAAATCAACCCCTTCAAACTTTGGAGTTACCATATAACTTACATTTAAAGTCGCATCAGAATAAAGATAAACAACTTCATTTTCTGCCCTATCAATAGTTACATACGGATAACGATATTGCTCATCTACATCATCTGACACATAATGTGTAATCCAATCAAGAGGATTGCTATATTCTCCAAACAAAACATTTTGCTCAAAAGAATCATAATATGGCACAGAAACAGAAGTTAAACTTGCTGTTCTAAAACGCATAATAGGAGACCAATCACTATAACCTCCTCCACAAGAAGAACGCACTACTACATAACACTCTGTATTTTGAGACAAACCATTTATCTCAAAACTATCATTAGTTACATCTAATACACTAGCCTCTTCTAATTTAGTCGCAGAATAATCACCTACAATATACTTAACCTGATAAGGTCCAGTTCCATTATATAGTTGTAACACAATGCGATTTGGTTCATCAACAACCTCTTTAACCTTTGGAGATACACATTGTGGAATAGTATCAAACTTAATATCATCAATATAAACATTATTACTCTTTTTATCTCCATAAGATAAAAACATCACATAACGCCCCATCTTACCTTTAAAATCACCCTCATACTCATCAAAACGCACCTCATATTCTAAACCTTCACCATCAACAACATCTAAAGTCGCAATTGGTTCATATGCTAAATTTGATGGATCTGTAAGAACTGCCACAATTAACTTACGAGCATACTGTGATGTTTCACACTCACCCGTAGAAGCCCAGAAACGTACACGTAAACGAGAAATACTATCTACATCTATCTCTGGTACTATTGCATATGCACCATCATATTGTGAGTTTGACGCAAGCTTCAAAGATGCTCTACCTGTATGTGAATATTCATCTGAACAATATGGAATATAAGTAGTTGGTGCTTCTGTATTCAAATTTCCCACAATATAACAATTTGGAGAAAATCCTTCACCTACACCATAATACTCAAAAGATTCAACCCCCATATTATATGTGTCCATCAAATCACATTCTGTATAAAAATAACCCACAAACCAAGCACTCTGCAATGTATCAGAACATATAGCCTGAACATAAACATGATAAGGAGTATTGCTCTTAAGATTTATCAAAGAATATTTTTGAGTAGAAACTCTCTCTGCAACGAGAATATCTCCACCTGGTAATGCATCGTTTCGCTCATCTAACGATAATTCACGACTTGAAACTATAAGATTAAATAAATCTGCTTTTGAACCCAATACAATATTAGCAGTCGTTTTAGAAATATCAGAGAAATTTACATTAGGCGTCTGACACATATCATTTTCATCTTCAACATCTTCTGATGCCGAAATATAAGAAATATTAATATTATCAATAAAATTCTTATTTGTTTTACCCGCTGTTCTAAAAGCTATATAACGACCTCCTTCTGTATAATTATTAAATTTAACAACATGCTTTTTCCAAGTAATAGACGGAACGATAGTTTCTACAAGATCAAAAGACATTGTATCCAAAGGGTCTTTCATAACCCCAACTTCAATCACCTGAGGTAAAGAATCAGCAATCATATCCCAAGAAATTTGAAGTTTATTCAAATTTTCTACCATCTGAGGAAATGCAATATAACTTCCATATGCCTTTTCTTCCGAGGATCCCAACAAAAGAGATTTTTCTCCTGTTGTTGCTACTGATGTAGACAAATGAGGATAATAAAACACATCCCCTGGTTCATCACCTTGACACACCTCTTGAATAGTATAAAGACATGGAACAGGAAAACTATCTTGATAAGAAGAAGCAAACCATTCTGCATCATCAAAATTCATTGTATACGGAACCGTCTCTTCTGTCAAACACTCTGTCTTAAAAGACTGTGGCAAAGACCAAATCCCGGCCTTTCCACTACAAATAGATTGAACATAGTAATAATATGTCTTTTCTCCTGTTTCCAAACCCTCAAAGGTTACAGACGATGATGTTGTTGTTTGTTTTGCAAAATAATCATTTTTAGACAACTGATCAATAACATCAGCAGAATATTCTGTTCTCGAAAGAAGCACATTCCATGATTCTGCACTATTATCTTGCCACGAAATAGTAACCCTATCTTTTTGAACGTTCGCTACAAGGCCTATCGGTTCAAGACATCCATCATTATCAAAGAATCTCACATCATCAATCCATATTTTATTCACAGAACCACAATAATCGTACGCTACTTTAATAGCAAAGAATTTACCAACAAAATCAAACTTACTCAAATCATATGTATAAAGATCATATTTATTGCGCACACTATTCTGATCTAAAACAACAGTATCAATTGCCTGAAACGATTCCACATCATTAGCATCAGAAAGAATTCCTACAGCAAAAGCCCCTGATTCTACTAAGTGACGAGTGGCATAAAAAGTAACTTTTGTTTTACTAGGATCTATCAATTCTGGAAATACTACCATTTGATAACTACCAACCTTTGACGACTCCATCGACAATTCCCAAGGAGAACGAGCATCTGGATCCTCTGTCCAAAACTGCTGAGTTGAAGTTGGATATGATATACTATTAGTCAAAGCCAACAAACCATTACACATCTTATATGTTGACTTGCCAGGAGTATAATATGAAGAAACATCAAATGTATTAATATCAAAAGTAATAGTACTAGGAAGAGTTTCAAATTCTTCTGGCATCAATATCTTAGACACATTACTCCATGCCCCTGTATCATTTGTATTAATATGACGCCCATAAACAAAGTATGTAACCCACGGATAAAGTCCCTCTATTCTACAAATTTCAGATGAAAAAACTTGCCTTTTTACAACTTTTTTATTATCTATCTTAGAAACATCCAACTGCGCATTAGAAACCACAACCTCATATAACTCAGACTTTTCTGTAAATTTCACTTCAAGAGCATCTGCCTCAGGCAAAATCACTTGAACTTTAGCCTTTGGTGTAGTTGGAATAGGCTCTACTAAAAGATTATCTATAACAAAAGCATTCGTCCCATCATTAAAATCAGACATGAAAGTTATATACTTCCCATCACCTTTATAATTTTCAAAAGACACAAATATCTCCTCAAAATCTTGCTCTGAAGTAACCTCTATGGTATCAACAGCAACAAATGTATTTTTATTTTCTGGATCCGACATAACACCAACTAATATCTTACAACTATTAGCAAGAGGAACTAATCCCGTTGTAGAATTATTAATTGTCCAAAACGTTACTTGCAAATTATTTATGCTATCAACATACAATTCAGGAAGACATGCATAAGAATATGCTCCTTTACGAATAGGCGTTTCTATATTTGTTGCTCCATAAAAGAATAACGCAGTTGTTGAATCTGGTGAATATTTTAAGCGTTCACTTCTCAATTGATTTGTATTGACAAACGGAGGCACAGCTCCACGATTTATCGAATAACAAAACCAATTAGGAACAGAAGATGTTGTATTTTCAATATAATCCAAATTGAATGATTCAAAATATGGCAATCTCAACAAATCCGAAGTTACAAATTCCCCAGCATCACTCCAATCACTATTTTCCCCCACACACTCTGACTGAACATAAAAATAATACTTTGTTGCTGGTTCTAAACCATCTATATCCAAAGAATACTCCTCTCCATCTACTTCATAATCTAACAAATGCTCATTGGTATACAATTCATCTACAGATAGTTTACTTTTTGAAACCTTTACATGATATTTCAAAGCATCAAAAGATCCTGCCCACTCCAATCTTACTGAAGTCCCTTTAATTTTACTAACTGTAAGATTGAATGGTTGTGTACAATTTGGTATTGAACGCACTTCAACATCATCTAAAACAATACCACGCCCCAAATTGTCTTTTGCTTCAAAAGCAACTTGATATGTACTTGTCACTGCCACAAGACGTATTGT
This sequence comes from Candidatus Aphodosoma sp., assembly GCA_045635445.1. GTDB lineage: Bacteria > Bacteroidota > Bacteroidia > Bacteroidales > Paludibacteraceae > Aphodosoma. Next base: position 19,313 of record JAZRCE010000095.1, on the reverse strand, counting down.
ATCTCTCTGCCAAAAAGAACTATAAGAATCATATGTTTTTAATGTCAACCAATTACTACTTGGCGAACGACGATATAAAATTCTTAAAGTATCAAAATCTCCAGCCCACTTATCTTGTGCATACGAAAAACACAATATTGGATGAAAAACTTTTGCTAAATTCATTTCTGGCAATACCAAACGCGTTACATTTGCTGTCGTTTGATTTGTGCTATTACGAAAAGCTATACGCTTAGATCCACTCGTCGTACCTTGTGGATTAGTCAATGTCCCTGATTCTACACTCCAACTATCATTACCTCGAACATATTCTTGTGTCCAAGTTGCAGGAATTCCTTTCTCAAAATCTTCAAAAAGGATTACATTCTTATCTTGCGCAAAAATATTTATACAAATACCAAAATATATTGCCAATACTAATAATCTAGATACCGCCTTCATATATTATTTTTTTATATTTACAACCAATTTCGTTACAAATGATGTTTTCTCTGCTTTTATCTGCAACAAATAAACACCTGGTATACTTGGAGCCCTAAATTTAGAATCATACGAATCAATCTCCTTAGAATCAACTAATAAACCCGACATTGAAAACAATCTTATTTCACCAACACCAAAATCACCAAGTTCTACTTGTTGATTACATTCTACTACAGTAATAATATCTGATTTAAAATATACATCATCAACTGCAGTTTGTGGTCCTGGACATATTTCACACGTCCTTATAGTCACTCCATCTCCAGCCCGTTTTGCCAATAAATAAAAACAATCATTTTCTCCAAATGAACCTTCCTCTACACTCAAAACATAATAAGCATTATTTGCATTATCAATCGCAATATTATTTCTATACCATTGATATTCAACAAATGTATAACCTCCATTATAGAGAGAATCATACACCGTAACCATATTACCAAATTTTGGTTGCAAAATAGACGAACTATAATAAATTTCAAATTTAATAGGCAACAATATTTCTCCACAAGTAGATATGGTATCTTCTATAACTATTGTTGCTGTATAATAATTCGGTCTACAAGAATCTGGAATATTCAATACAAAAGATTGACTTCCAAGATCCACTTGTTGACTTATTACGTTTTCAAAACCTGCAGAAAGAGCTAAATCATCAAATATGATTGAATACAAATATGGTGATCTCGTATTTTCTTCTATTTCATATGAAACTAATAAATTACCATCATCAGCACAAGCATGCAACTTCTCATCTGATAAAACAATTCCAATTGGTATTTCCTTATGCAAGTGAAGTATTACTACACTATCACATTTCAAATAATCATTCGAAACTAATTTTACAGTATATACTCCAGATGAGTCAAATCTATAATCTCCTATTATATATGGATTAGAACCACATATTGTATCATAAACAACCACATCTTCTATCTGAGGTCTAACAGTTACATTTAATGTTGTTATACTATCACAACCCCATTGATTTGGCACTGTATCAATCCAAGTACCCGACTCCATAATAAAATTATCACCTAAAATAACATAATCACCAAAACACAACTCTTTATCTAAAGTTATATTATGACCATGTATTGCTGGCACAACAATCTCTTGAGTAAAGATATCCTCACATTGTTCATCCGAAAGATATGCCGATAAAGTAGCCTTTAATACCCCACCTTCATTTGGCATAACATAACGTGGATTCGCAAGATCTGTCAGCGTAACTTGACCATTAAATTCCAACTTCCAAAGATAATGATCACAACGCTTACCTTGCAAGATAGAATCAACACCGTTAATATTTGCAATAACCTTACTTCTATTCTCAAATTTAACAATATTCTCACAATTTGCAGGAACCCAATCATAAACAAACTCAGCTTTAGGATTATGTGGAATCACAGATGACGATAATGTAAAAGTACAATCATTATTATCCTGATAATTGACATCACAATAATACGTCGTTGTATCTCCTGCTGAAACAAAAATACTCTGATCTGTCGTTGATTGAAATTTTGGATTTGTTTTATTATACCACAAATATTTAAATCCTAGTGGAGCTTCTAACTTTATCTTTTCACAACCCTCACTCTTTATAGTTGCATCTATACAATCTAATGTAAAATAAGCATAACCTCCGTGAGCTCCTGGCGTACAATCTTGTGTTGTTAATTGTATTTTTATTTTTTGTCCCTTACATTCTCGAAGGTCAATACCAATAGTCGACCAATCTTTCCAAACAAAAGCACCTGAATAGTTCCATGCAGCCGAATCTTTTTTTGGCGAAAAAAAGGCCTCACCACATGTTGCATTTTTACTAATTGGAGTACCATCTTCTTTTAAAATCTCAAGACCAAAATATGGGTCAAAAGCTTCACCATGTCCTGGATTTTCAAGAACAACAGCATACTTCATTAAAAGTACCACATCGTCAACAACATCAAACTGATAAGTAATCCTTTCAGCCTCACCTCCACTATTCCAGTTTCCTAAACGAACTGAAGCTAGTTCATTTTGTGGAATTGTGCGCAAACGATTCCCTGTACGCGGATCAAATTCTCCTTGAGTCCAATTAGTAGTATGACGACTATATATACTATTACTTCCATAATCAATTGGAGGCACCGTAGCAAAAACATATTCAGAAGATTCTGCTAAAGGATCTATAATTGCAGCTCCTGCCTCACAAGTAACAATCTCTTTATTATTAAGCGAAACAAAATCAAAACAATGATTATCTGGACACCAAACAACAACCGTATTCAAATATACATAAGCACTTGTATCATTATCTGCAATAGCTCGCACACGAACATCATATGCCCCTTCAGCTACCCCATCCCAAGAAAAAGATAAACTTGTTGTTTTTTCACCATCAATATCATACTCATTATTCCAATATTTAGATCCAACAGGTTTATAACCACATTCATATTCCGGTGCAGATCCATCCCAGCTTATTGACAACACCCCACATGACGTTTCAGTTGAACTTAAATTCTCCGGTTTTGGACACAATGCTGAATTTATTTGTATATTATCAATACAAGCTCCTATCGGACTCGAAAGAGTAGAATCTTGATTCGCATTAACCCAGACAAAAGCCAATTGCACTTTACGCCCCCCAACTACACTAATAGGAAATGACGCATTACTCCACACCGTCGATCCAGAAAGAGAAGTAGTTACCCCTTCTGTTGTTCCCAAAGATTGAATAAAACGACTAAATAATTTTGGAAAAAAACCAATCGTATCATTTGATGTTAACTCCTCTTCATTAATTTTATAATTATCAGGAAGAGCACAAACATATAATTCTGACACTAAATCTTCACCCCAAACCTTCCAATCAAAAGATATATCATAATTACCCGATGCTAATTCTAATGTTCTTGTAGCAACAACAACATTAGGACTCATACCATAATTAGATGTAACCCCCTTATCACAAGAAATATACAAAGAACGATAGCCTTCACTATGTTCTAAGTTACCAATCATCCATTGGTCCTTACAAAATTTTCCTCGATCGCCAATATTAAGTTTCCAATTCTTTTCCTCTGCATCATCTTGCTCAAAACCGTATTGATATGGCACTGTCAATATTTGTGCTTGCGCAATGCTAAAAAATACACCCGCAACTAATAGCAATAATATCTTTTTATATGTCATAATCATAATTAAAATATACAAATAAAACCTAGATAAAAATTGTACGCATTTTCTAGAACACACCCTAAAGGTATAGTAAAATCTATATAAAAACTCTATTATCTATTTTATTATCTGACAACTATTCGCTCTATTTCATGCGACCCATCTTCTAACAAAAACTCTAAAATATAAAGACCTGATTGAAGATTCATATCTAAATAATTTTCGCCTTGAACAAGACTATACTCACCAACAAGTAAACCTGTAGAAGACCATACTTTAACATTAGATGAATCTGTTGTTCTTACCCCCAAACGAGAACCTTCCCCCATAGAAAAAACAACTACTGCAGCTTCAGTTTCAGCATATTGCTTTGGCTGCACATCACAAACCATCTCTTTTACACCATCTGCTCGTGTAAGCAAAACAGAATAGTTCGATGTAACATCTAATCCGCCTTCTACATATAAGATAGATGAGGTAGCCCCTACTATTGGAGTGCCATCTTGATACCACTGATATTCAACAAATTCATATCCCCCATTATAATCTATATTCCTAACAGCAAGAACATCATTCCATCGTTGTGCAATTACACTATCTGGATAATAAACATCTATGAATAAACTAATATCGTCTCCTCCACACCCAAAATCACCAAATGACAAAATTGCTTTATAACGATTTGGCTCAACACCTGGCACCATAGGTATTTCCATTACAGAATTGTTTGGTCGCAAACCTTTAGCCGAAACTACACTCATTTTTGGATCATCAAACTGAATTCCAAACTCTAACAAACTACCTGAGGTCTCAATATAAGGAATGATAATATTCGGATCCGTAGCACATACCGATATTACACTATCAATATCAAGCACTAAAGATTCATTTACCAAAAGATCAAGCACAATAGAATCACAACCCAAAACACTCTTTATTGAATAACGACCTGTCTCTGTAATACGTTCGTTATTAAAATAATATTCTTCATTTGAACAAATCGTATCATATATAATTGTATCTTGAATAATACGCAAATTTAAAACCGTAATATTATCACAACCATACTCTGTTGTTAAAGTATCCGAATAATAACCTGATTCATAAAGCGTTTGTCCTGCAAACTCATATGACCCCCCATTACAAATAACAGCATCGACAGTATCACGCATATCCGTCACATTAGGCAACTCTATTTCAAACTCTTTAATATCTTCACACTTTCCATTCATAGAAGCTGTCAATCTAACAGTATATTTACCACCGACCGATGGATAAAAATGGGCCGGATTAGCATTAGAAGACGTCGAACCATCTCCAAAATCCCATACAACATCACAACTTTCACCAGAATTCACCATTTCTCCTTTCGCATTTTTTGTTGCAATATAACTTTGATCAGTGAATTTTACTTTATTCTCACATTTTTCTACAAGAGCCTCATATTTATAATCTGCTTTTGGATAACGCTGTAAACCCGAAGTTTGCAACGTATAATAACATTCAGTCTTTGTTGGTTGTATTACATCCAAACAATAAACCGCTGTGTCAGTAGTAGAAATTCTCCATTCTCTAGCCTCCGACAACGTATTATTTGGATCAGACCTCTTATACCAACGATAATTAAAACCCTCCGGACCAGTCAACGTATCATACTCAACATCTCCACACGCCGAACTTTGAATCCGACCATCAGAACAATTAAGAGTAAAATATGCATACGCAAAGTGACCTTCTTCCGCACAGTCATAAGTAGTTAACCTAACCAGAACTTCCTCATTATGATGCTCTCGCAAGTTAATTGAAACTGTAGTCCAATCTTTCCACCAACCAACACCATTTCCATCGCCACTAAACTCATGCCATCCTTCACTTGGAAGCATATTCTCCCCTGCTGTGAATTTAGCTTCTCCACAACCATTCTTATCAATTCGTTCGCCATTCTTAAGAATCTCCAACTCAAATTTCGGTTGATCTGCCTTACCATGCTTCGGATCTTGCAAAACAACTGCATACTTCAATATCAAAACTGCCGAACTTGTCGTATCCACTCGATATTTATATTCAACTCGCTCCGCTTCTCCTCCTGTCAACCAATTCCCCAAACGAACCGAAGCTATCTCTCCCTCAGGCACTGTTCTCAAACCATTTTTTGTGCGTGGATCTCTCTCCTCCAAATCATAATGAATAGTATGACGACTCATTTCACTCAAATAACCCTTATCCACCATTCCACCTGTCCAAGAAGAACCCGGACGAAAAATCGGATTATAACTTGTAAAACAATTTTCCGAACTTAACGCCAAATAATCTATACAACGATTACCTGCATAATACACAAACTGTGAAATAGAAACCCAAGTACCACTAATACCTTCACAACGAGAACGCACATAATAGGTACACATACCCTCATCTACGCCCTCTATAACAACAGAGTGATCTCTAATATTTTGATACTCTTTCCACTTCTTAGTACGCTCATTATAACACCTCACATCATATGCTTCACTAGACCCACTCCATAAAAATGTCGCATTAAAATCAGACACATCCAACTTCAAATCATATGGTTTATCACAATAACCCTTTGGCATCACTAAAATATTATCCACACAAACCGCAGGCGCTGACGCTCCCGAATTACCATTACGCCAAACAAACATCAATTTATGTGGCGTACCATCTGATACAACTGTATCTACAATAGTATTCCACGACGATTTTGACAATCTTTTTGAACCACGTCCAAAATCTAATGCATATTTTTCAACCAATTTATCCAAACCAGGACCATTGTATGATACAATAAGCGTACTATCATCCTCATTATCTGGCACCCAGCAAACATAAAGACCATCTATATCCGAAATCGAATCTGTCCAACCTCCCGCTTTCCAATCAAAAGACAACTCATAACTATCAGCCTTCAGATTAAGACTACGATACGAAACAACCGTCATTTCACTCGCTGTGTAATTATTAGTTTTTCCATCATTCGAAACAAAAAAACCAAAATCACCACCATTTGCACCCGCAGCACCAAAATACCACCTATTCGGACATTTTGTGCCATGTGACCCAACATTATTAGACCACATCAAACGTTCCGATTCATCTTCAAAATCACATTGATACAGATTCGTTTGAGCAAACATAGATGTTGACATTAGCAACATCACAACAAAGCACAAAGCTTTAATTCTAGTTATTTTTTCATTAGAGATCATAATATATCTTTTTTTATTCTACACCTCTTTTTGTTTTCTTTTTACTCCATGGTGTATGAACATTATTTTTCCAACAATTACAACCTTTTCCCTTAGGCAAACCAAACATTACACCTATTTTCACACCAACAAACCATGGATGAAGATTAGACGGTCTAGAATATTGAGTAAATGCACCACCATTCTTCACCGAATTAAATTTCTGCATACTAATACCAATAGGCATCACCGAATAGTAAGAATTAATACCATCAATCATATCCATAACCTGACGAATATCATCAAAACCATTAAGATCACCATATTCCAACAAACTACCCTCTTTATCATTAGAATACACACTCATTGCACCAAATTCACCATAAAGAGCAAATTTAAATCTAATAGGCATACCACCCTTTTCTCTCTCAATATCCAAACCTTGCCAACCCAACTCAACCACAGGAGCCAAATTAAGTTTACCCACAAAACCATCATCATGAGAAAACGCATTTGTAGCCTCCACCGACTCCTTCAAAAGCATCGGTGGATATTTTTGATAAAAAAGAGTACAATCCGTAAAACGAAAATCACTAGTAATATCTCCATAAAGACCCAAACCAACCTTCGCTCCCACACCAAAATAAAATCCCGACTCAGCCTTATAACCAAGCACAACAGGCACACTCGCGTACAACACACGTTCACGCTCTTTCCACTTCACAATATTATAAGCAATATTCGAAATATCACCTTCAGCATCAACAACCCCATCAATATGATAAATATCTTGCGTATTTTCCAATCTCGCAGAAAGAAGTTGACCTTCTATACCCGTACCAAGCCAAAATCCAGTTGGACTATGCCATTCATACCCCAATCCAATACTCACACCCCCAAAAGGTTTCGACGTAACACGCATCGTATCAGGCATAGGCATCAAAGAAAAACCCGAAGCTCCACCCGTCAATGAAATTGTCAAATAATGAGAGTCATTACTTAGCGCATTTGGATCTCCCTTTTGCGCTCTTAAAGAAAAAATAGATAGCGATAAAACAACAATAATCGCCAAAACGTTTTTAAACAAGATTTTCATGATGTTATTTTTATTTAGTTTATTCAAAAAAAGGATACAATAACTGCAATTAACTATGAAATGCAAAGTTAAAAAAAAAAACGCAGACTACAAACACTTTACAAAAAAATATTAAAAAAAATATATCAGTATTGCATAATCCAAAAAAAATAACTAACTTTGCTAAACAAAAAAAACAAAAAAACAATATAAACTTCTAAAAAACAACAACATGAAAATTACATCTCTACTTAAATCTATCATCGTTGTATTAGCATTGTCTATAACAACATTAACTCATGCCCAAGAAGCAACAAACCAAATTCCAGAAGTATCAACAATGGAAGAATTATTCAACGCTTTAGGCGACAAAGAAAGCATACAAGTTTTATTCAAAAACCTTGAACCTAAATTTGTTACAAAAAATCTCTACATCGACGCATACATGCCCGATGAAAAAACACTTATCAACTCATCAAAAGTCATACCTTCAAAAGCCGACGTAATCGGAACATACAAATTCGTCGAAGACTACAACGGATATCGTTTCGTTTTCGACTCAATTATAAATATCCACAGTTTTCATTGCCTAAACTACACAAAAGAATACTACAACCAAACAAAAGAATCTATCGCACTAGAAACTATTACCGCTATCACTCCTATGATAGTTACCGCTATCGACGGCAACAACGTATTCGTTCAATACAAGAACCTAGACAAAACCCCATGCAACGATATGCTCTCTATCAACGGCAAACACAGTCTAACTCTAGGAGATAAAATCGAAAACATACCAGCCAAATACATCCCTACAAAAATAGAAATAAATGGCACCGACACAGCCATACTACGCAACGACTACTTCATCGTAGAATCAACCAACATAGGAACTACAACACCTAACAACCGTATTCAATACGCACCAATCTCATCACTAGACATACTCAATACAAGTTTCTTCATCGCAAAAGCAGTACAACTCCCAATTGGTGGAACAATCGAAAAAAAAGAAAATACATACAACTACACACTCAACTCTCAATCTATTGAATTAAAATCAAATACCATCAACCTCGAAGAATATATTGGACAAACGCTCGAACAACCTATCTTCGGAGTTTTAGACAACAAACACACAGCAAACAATACCTTTGCCGTTATAGTTAACAAAATCGAAGAACTCAACACAAACTACGAAACCATAGCCGAATGGATCGAAGCAGCACAAAGCGGAATAACCACAGGTTCCCTCAAAAATCCTGTCAACGTAACCCTTAGCATCTACCAATCTTACAAGTCATTCGTATTTATCGAAGACAAAACCGCAGCTATTTGCCTCAATTTCGGCGACCTCAAAGAAAACCCTATTAAAACAGGTCATGTAATCTCTGGCATCAAAGGCACCCTCAAAGTTGTAGACGACAAAACCAACCTTACCATCGCTCCACAAATCACAATGACAAGCGATGACACAACAAACATTCAAATCCTCGATAGCATCACAGTCTACCCAATGAACATAACAATCGCCGAACTCAATGCCGACGAAAAAGCTATTGCTAACGGAGAAGCCCCAAAATACGCAAATCGTCTAGTACAAATCAACGGAGTAAAAAAAGGATCAAAATGGATTGGAAACAACCCACGCGTATACCCACTCATACAAGGCGAAGACACACTAGCTTATTCTACAAGCACACTCAAGGATTTCTCATCTAAACTCGAAACACTCCAAATGACAATCATTGGCGTAATCGACTACCAAACAATCAACGCATCTAAACTATACTCTATCTATCCACGTTCAATCGATGATGTACATCTAGTTGCACCAGAATTCACACCAATCGAAGACGTTTACGAAAAAGAAGTAAAAGTAACACTCTCTATGTTTGGAGAAAAAGGAGTAGACTACACAAATGTATACTACACTATAGATGGTTCCGACCCATTCTATGGCACTGAATACACCGAACCAATAACAATTACCGAAAACACAACAATTCTCGCAATTGCAACATATCTCAACGACGAATCAAAAACAAGCCCTGCAGTTGAAGCAACATATACAATCGTCGACAAAATCGATGTTCCACAACCAACATTCACTCCTGACGCAACAGAAGAATACACCGACCAAGTAGACGTAACAATCAACAACACAGCAACAAATGCAGTCATACTCTACGATCTAGAAGGCCAAGCACCAACATCTACATCACGCATCTACAACAACCAACCACTACGCCTCACACAAACAACAACCATCGCTGCAGTTGCTGCACTAATCGATAAAAAAGGCAACATCAGAACAAAAGAAAACAACGACCTCCTATACACAAGCGACGTCATTACAGTGACATACATCGTAAAACCTACAATCATCAACCCAGGAGTAGCAACCGACGAAGTCGAACTAATGGCAATAGTATATAGTTACGCAGGCAACATCCATATCAACGCCGAAATAGGTAGCACAATCGAAGTATACACAATCAACGGACAAAACATCTTCGCCGACAAAGCAACAAGCAACATCACAACAATCGAAGCAGGAAACAACAACATCCTCCTCGTTCGTGTAAACGGCGAAACAGTAAAAGTTGCTATCAAATAATTAATTACAACAACCCACCCAAAAGGCGATGTGAAACCATTTTCACATCGCCTTTTTTATGCACATTTCACACCCAAAAAACATCACAAAAAAATACAATAACCCCCTCCCTACCCTAAATATACTATACAGCTACCTGCAAGCAACCTTCACCCTACCTCCAAACACCCATCTAAAATACAATAAGCCCCCCCAAAAAAACAAAACATATCCGCCAAAAACAACACCCCAAAAACACAAAAAAGCGATGCACAGAACCCTCTGCACATCGCCATTATCATAATCCCAAAAAAACGATTATTTCACATATCCGCCAATCGGACCTTGAACCGGATTATACATCTCCTCAATCATAGCAGCATAATTCTGAAGAATCACTGCACGACGAAGTTTCAACGTAGAAGTCAACTCACCCGATTCAATCGTAAAGCCACGTTTAATCAAACGGAACTTCTTAATCTTCTCATACGGAGCCATATCTTTTTGCAATTCAGCAATACGCTCTTCCATCATTTTGCAAATTTGAGGATTCTCCATCAACTCATCCACCAATTCGTATGTAATATTATTCTGAGCAGCATAGCCTTTGATTGCCTCCAAGTTAGGAGCAATAATCGCAGTCACATAATTGCGGTTATTACCAATCACAGCCACCTGTTCAATAAACACATCACCACCAAGAATAGTCTCAATCTGTTGAGGAGCAATATACTTACCATTCGATGTCTTAAACAAATCCTTGATACGGTCAGTCATATAAAGATGTTTACCATCCACCAACTTACCAGCATCACCCGTGCGGAACCATCCATCAATAAACGAATTAGCCGTAATCTCAGGCTTTTTATAATATCCCGAACAAACAGTCTTACCCTTCACAAGAATCTCACCATCTTCCCCTATTTTCACATGAACATCAGGCATCAACGTACCCATCGAGCCAATCAAATAATTATCATAAGGATAACAACAAACAGTAGCCGTAGTCTCAGTAAGACCATAACCATACATAATCGGCAAACCAAGACTAATAAAGAATTTCGCCAACTTATCATCAAGAGCCGCACCCGCCACCGGGAACAAACGACCCTTATCGATACCCACAACCTTCTTCAACTTCGAGAAAATCAAACCATCAGCAATACGATAACGACAAGCCAAACCAAAAGGAGCACGCTTCTTGTCCTTACGATAACCAATATTATACTCCTCACCTACGGCCAAAGCCCAAGTAACCATAGCCTTCATAAATGGCGAAAAAGTATCAATCTTCAACTGCACACCAGCAGCAATCTTCTCCCAAAAACGAGGTACAGCACACAAAAGCGTTGGACGCACCTCCTTAAGAGTATTCTGAATGTCCGAAGGACGTTGATTGAGATAAACCCTAACATCTTGCCATAAACAAAAATATGTCCAAGCACGCTCAAAAATATGCGTAAGCGGAAGGAATGCCATCGACGTATCACTACGCTTAATACTCACAAGACGTTGGTCGTGGATACGCATCGCCTCCAACAAGCACGAATGAGGCAACATAACACCCTTCGACTCACCCGTAGTACCCGACGTGTACATAATAATCGCAAGATCATCCTCTGTCGCAGCCTTAGTCCTAGCCTTAACAGTCTTTTGTAGCGACTCATCATCGCCCAAACGCATAAAATCCTCAAAATACATCGCACGCGACTCACCCTTCAAATTCACCGATGGGTCAAATACCACAATGTGTTTCAAGAACTTACTGTTTTTAATTACCTCAAGAGCATTATCATACTGCACTTGCTCACCCACGCAAAGAATCTCGATTTCAGCATCATTCACTATGTACTCAATTTGCTGAATCGAAGCAGTTGCATACATTGGCACCGAAATAGCACGATTAGCATAATTCGCAAAATCCACAATCAACGCCTGTGGCATATTTTGTGAACAAATAGCCACTCTATCCTCTTCTTTAACACCCAAAGAGACAAGAGCACGAGCCACGCGTCCTACCTTCTCATGTAGTTCGCGCCATGTAATTTCAACCCACTTAGCCACCGAATAGTCGCGATAATACAACGCTACTCGACTAGCTTGTTTCTTTGCCTTCTCGGCAACAAGTTTCGAAAAATGAATTAATTCCATAAAATAAAATATTGAGATTATAATTAATCTAATCAGCCCACAACGAACCAATTAGCGAATTGTCAATCTTTCAACGTCTGTACAGCCTGCTTTGCTGCAGCTTGCTCCGACTCCCGTTTGCTATTGCCAACCCCAAGTCCCATCGGACGTCCATCCACTACCACACGTGTCTGAAATCGTATTTTATTATCCTCCACTCGTGTCTCTTCTACCAACTCATAATAAAACTCCTTACGCTCTTTCTGACACCACTCCAACAACATCGACTTATAATTCTTCTCATTACGCAACAACTTCTCCATATTAATATATTCAGTATACGAACGCAAAATAAAATCTTTTGCCACCTCGTACCCCTTATCAATATATATAGCACCCACCAACGCCTCAAACAAATTACCCGACATATTCGCAAAATCAGCAGTCTTCTTACGAGCCACTACATATTTACGCAATCCCATCTTATCTCCCAATTCATTGGTTGTCTTACGTCGAACTAACAAAGCCCGAGCCGACGAAAGAAATCCCTCCTTCTGATTTGGATAGTGAGTATATACCTTTTCACTCATAACAGTTTCCAGCACAGCATCACCAAGAAACTCCAATCGCTCATTATTCAACAATCGACCCTTCTTATCTCTAATCGACATCGAACTATGCACAAACGCTATATCATACAACCTCGTATTCCCCTCTCTAAAACCCAATAATTCTTGATATTTTGTTGGTTTCCAAAACTGTATATCTCGCCAAACCCTACCTAACACTTTCAACATCTTATACTTTCCACTTTGTTTCTCCGACTTTCTTTCTTGCATCTTTTGTCTATTATCTTGTCTCTTATTATCTATATTATTCATAATCAAAATTCAATGTTTGTTGCATATCCAACAATCTAAATGTCATACGATGATACGGCGTAGTGCCATACTTTTCAATTGCCAATCTATGCTTCTTTGTTGGATAACCCTTATTTCCTTTCCAATCATATTGCGGATACTCTTCATGCAATCGACACATATACTCGTCACGATGGGTCTTTGCCAACACCGATGCCGCTGCTATCGACATATATTTACCATCACCCTTCACCACCGTCTGATATGCCACATCTTTGTAAGGCTTAAATCTATTGCCATCCACAATTATATGCCGAAATTGCAATTTCTGTTCCACTTGTGCCAATGCACGATGCATTGCCAAAATACTAGCATTCAATATATTTATCTCATCAATCTCCTTCGCAGTCACTACACCCACAGCCCACGCCACAGCCTCACGCTCAATCACTTCACGCAATTGTTCACGTTGCTTTTCAGTCAATTGCTTACTATCATTCAACAATTCATTCGAAAATCCATCAGGCAATACAACCGCTGCAGCATACACATCCCCAGCCAAGCAACCACGCCCAGCCTCATCTACCCCTACCTCTATACAATCCGTCTTAAAACAACTCTTCAACATAAAGTTTTTAGTAGATAATTTCCATTAACACTCGCCCTACAGCATCCAACGTAGCACGGTCAATATTACGCATATCATCATTATGTGTATGCCAATAATCACCAAAGCCCGATTCTGTATCTCTCTGAAACTGAATTATATCTATACAAGGTATCCCTGCTTTCAACACATTCACATGGTCATCAGTCACAGCTCCGCCCTGCTGATTTACAAACACATTGCTCAAACCCATATCTGCCGCCTTCGACCACACTCTATCCAACACCCATGAGGCATATCTATCAGAAAAATATTCACGATAAAACTGAGCACCTTGCGCTCCCACCATATCAAGCAATATACCAAATTGTGCCTGATAACCCGACACGTGTGGTCGTGAAGCCCAATATTTCGAACCCAAAGCCCATCCACCATCCGATAGCCTAGTCTCTGCCCAATCTGGAGCACCCAAATCCTCTAAATCAAACAATATCAAATCAACACCCATTGCAGCATCTTTCATCCCCAACTGACGCGCCAACTCCATAATCACACCCACTCCACTCGCTCCATCATTAGCTCCAATTATAGGCTTACGACGATTAGCCAGATTCACATCATTATCCGCAAACGGACGACTATCCCAATGTGCACAAATCATCACTCTATTCGACTTACCTACTCCATACGAAGCTATTACATTACGAATAGGCATCTTCGTGCCATCATAAATCACCGACTCCCCCTCTTGTACAATAACAGTATCTGCACCAAAACCATTAAACTTCTCCACAAAATATGCCAAGCATAACGCATGCGCCTCACTACCTGGCACACGAGGTCCAAAATCACATTGTGCTTTCACATATTCATAAGCACTATCTGAATTAAATTTTGGCACAACCCGCTCGGCAACCTTCTCCGTCATCGACTCTGCCTTTTGTGATGTAAAACCACAAGCAGCCAAAAACATCAAGGCCACCACTACACATAGATATTTATAATTCATATAAAAATATACTCAAAAAAAAGAACAACAACTCTAAATCCTTAATAGACAAAAGTTGATATTATGCTTCAACAACAAAATCAAGCGCAATGCTACTTTGTGCCACTGCATGCATATGCTTTTTCACAATATTACAGTGATACATGTCTTGTTGATAAACCTCAAGTGCTGCCCAATCTTCAACCAACACTTCAAGTATAATATCATAAGAACGAGCCGAGTGCAACTCGTCACAATTCACTTGTACATCAAGTGCTGTAGGCACTTTACCTCGCATTGACAACAATACATTTTTAGTCTCTTCGATCAATTTAGCTGTAGGTTCAGCCAATTTAAAACATACGATATGCTTTACCATAATAATGAGGAATGTAAAATGAAGAATGAAAAACCGCAAGTCTTTGAACCTTTTGCGAAAAAATAAGAAATTAATTTTTAATTCTTCATTCTTAATTATTAATTGTTAATTATTCTTCTGTGTACCAACCAGCATACATAGCGTAGTTATGCGCTATCTTTTGGTTAATCTCTTTTGCTTGTTCAGGAGCCACCTCTTTCACTTGTTTAGCAGGCACACCCGCCCAAATAGTATTTGGAGGCACAATAGTACCACTCAACACCAATGCATTAGCCGCAATAATTGCACCTGCACCAACCACAGCACCATCAAGAACAGTTGCCCCCATACCAATAAGAGCATAATCTTCAATTTTAGCACCATGAATTGTAACATTATGACCCACACTCACATAATCACCAATCTCAATTGTCGATTTTTGATACAAAGTATGAAGCACCGCACCATCTTGAATATTCACATGATTGCCAATACGAATAGAGTTTACATCGCCACGCAACACAGCATTAAACCAAATGCTACAACCATCGCCAATCACAGTATCACCAATGATTGTTGCATTATCAGCAAGATAACAATCCTTGCCTATTTCTGGAGTAAAACCCCTAACAGATTTTATTAAAGCCATAATAACTAATAATCATTTTAGAAACTACAATATCAACCACCACCATAAACATCCTATTTAAAACCGAAATAAGCACCTGATTTAGTCCCGCAATAACAGACCAAACCAAATGCTTATATGTATATCCATTTTAAAATAAAGCCAATTAGATTTTCTTAAAAATAACGCTTGCATTATGACCACCAAAGCCGAATGTATTCGACAAGGCAGCACGGATTTCACGTTTTTGCGCTTTATTGAATGTAAGATTTAGGTTATAATCGATTTCAGGATCTTCATCGCCTTCGTGGAAGTTAATTGTTGGAGGCACAATGTCGTTCTTAACAGCAAGCACAGTAAGCATAGCCTCAACTGCACCAGCAGCACCAAGCAAGTGACCAGTCATCGATTTTGATGACGAGATATTCAATTTATATGCATGCTCACCAAACAATTGTTTGATAGCCTTAACCTCCGAAATGTCACCAAGAGGAGTAGATGTTCCATGCACATTAATATAATCGATGTCTTCAGCCGACATTTCTGCGTCTTCGAGCGCATTTTTCATCACTTTATAAGCACCATAACCTTCTGGGTGAGGAGCTGTCATGTGGTGAGCATCAGCGCTAAGACCGCCACCAACCATCTCAGCATAGATATGAGCCCCACGAGCTACTGCATGTTCGTATTCTTCAAGAATAAGTGCAGCACCACCTTCGCCCATTACAAAACCATCGCGGCTCTTAGAGAAAGGACGAGAAGCACCTTGTGGGTCATCGTTGCGAGTAGAGATAGCACGCATTGCCGAAAAACCACTAACGCCACCAACTGTGAGTGCAGCTTCAGCACCACCTGCGATGATAGCGTCAGCTTTACCAAGACGAATATAGTTGAATGCATCAATCAACGCATTTGTAGATGATGCACAAGCCGATGTCGTAACAAAGTTAGGACCACGCAAACCAAACATGATTGAGATATGACCAACAGAGATATCTGAAATCATCTTAGGTATAAAGAAAGGATTAAATTTAGGTCCGTTTTCTTTAGTGCGTTCGTAATAGCCATACTCTTCTTCAAAAGTACGAAGGCCACCAATACCAACACCATAGATGACACCAATACGATCAAGATTAACTTTTTCAAGATCCATTTTTGAGTCTTCCATAGCTTGTTTAGCTGCGGCAATAGCATATTGGCTATAGAGGTCCATTTTACGAGCCTCTTTAGGATCGATATAATCAGCCACGTTGAAGCCTTTTACTTCACACGCAAATTTAGTTTTGAATTTTTCAGTATCAAAATGAGTAATAGGAGCAGCACCACTAACGCCGTTTATAGCATTATTCCATACCTCTTCGACTGAATTGCCGATAGGGGTAATGGCTCCCATACCAGTAACAACTACACGTTTTAATTCCATAAGAAAAAAATAAATAGCAAATAACGGCAAATATCGAGTAACGAGAATTAAATCCGATCAAATCGAATCAATTCTTGTTATTCGATATTGTCTGCCGATTTAGTATAAAAATCAGAGATTAAGCTTTTGCAGCTTCGATGTGAGAAATTGCTTCACCTACAGTAGTGATTTTTTCTGCATCTTCTTCAGCGATTTGAATATCGAATTCGCGTTCGAATTCCATAATCAATTCTACTGTATCCAATGAGTCAGCACCAAGATCGTTAGTAAAGCTAGCAGTTTCTGTTACTTCGCTTGCTTCTACACCAAGTTTTTCAACGATAATCTCTTTTACTTTGTTTGCTACTTCAGACATAATAGTAATTTTTTTAAATTAGTTAATAAATTTATTTTCTATTTTTTCGCAAACTAGAACTCAACTCTGAAATCATCAAATTCTAGTTCTAAACTTTTTCGCACTGCAAAGTAAATGCTTTTTTTTCATAATTCCACATTTTTTTCTCAAAAAATCACTCATTTTTGCTCAATATATGTAAATTGAGAATTTTTATCAAAAGGCATTTTTCTAAATTTTATTGATTTTTAGTTACTTATCAAATTGTTAATAAACACTAAAAACACACTCTATTTGGTTAAAATATGTATAAATAGCCGATTCTACACTAAAAAAACACAAAAAAAACATAGTTTCCAATGGGTAAATAAACATAAAAAAGAATATTTTTGACAATATAATTTGAAAAATGCAGAAAAAAATGTATCTTTGTAGTCTAATTTGCCGTAATATGGAAAATATAAAAAAATACTTCCCAGAGCTTAGCAAAAAGCAGCTCGAACAGTTTACTGCTCTTTTCGACTTGTACCAAGATTGGAATAGCAAAATCAATGTGATTTCGCGCAAAGACATTGATAATCTGTATCTTCACCATGTGCTTCACTCACTTGCGATTGCCAAAATACTCCGTTTCCAGCCTGGCACTACACTTGTAGATGTAGGTACAGGCGGTGGTTTTCCAGGTATTCCGCTTGCTATTATGTTTCCAGAATGTCAGTTCCACCTCGTTGATTCTATCGGAAAAAAGGTGCGTGTAGCGCAAGAAGTTGCCACTGCAATTGGACTCACTAACGTGACATTCCAACACGAGAGGATGGAAAATGTGAAGGAAAAATATGATTTTGTGGTGTCGCGCGCAGTGATGCCTCTTGCCGACCTTGTGAAATTGACACGTAAAAATGTAGCTAAAGGTGGTAAAAATGCGCTTCCAAATGGGTTGATTTGCCTCAAAGGTGGCGAATTGCAACACGAGGTTGCACCTTTCAAAAACATCTCCACCTTATATAATATAAGCGATTTCTTTACAGAAGAGTTCTTCCAAACTAAAAAAGGCGTATATCTACCACTATGAAGATAAAACAAATACAAAACAATCCGTTCCAAGAGAACACATACGTGGTGTGGGACGAGGTGTCGATGGAGGCTGCGATAGTGGATTGCGGCGCATTGTTTCCACAAGAGGAGGAGAGAATTGAGGCATTTGTAAGCGATAATAACCTGAAGGTGAAATATATACTCAACACGCACTTACACCTCGACCATTGTTTTGGCAATGCGTGGGCGGCAGGGCGTTATGGTGTTTTGCCTATGGCGCATGAAGATGATGAGACGTTGCTTGCACGGATGGGCGAACAGGCACGTATGTTTGGATTGCCATTTGAGGTGAGGACTGAGAAATTGGGTGGATATTTGAAGGATGGCGATGTGTTAACATTGGGCGAAAATAGAAT
>JAZRCE010000094.1:0-34282 GCA_045635445.1 Candidatus Aphodosoma sp. | reverse complement strand
CAATTTGTCGCCCTCTTCGCCATATTTACCCATCAAAGTCGAAAGATTCTCCATCGACGGAGTCTCAATCTGTTTGAAGCCATAATTAGCAAATACCGAACGAATTGTATTAAAAATATAGTTACGCTTCGCCATCTCAATAGGCGAAAAATCACGCGTACCCTTTGGAACTGAAGGTTTCATATCTTATTAGTTATTAGTTAATTATTCTTGAATTGTGAATTATAAATCAAATCTGTTGCACCTATGTGCGATGCCACATACTCTGCCGCCGCAGTGGCAGGCGCTACATTATTTGCCAAAAACTCATCCAATGCCGCAAAGCACTCATCTTTTGTCACTATCGAACGTGCCGCTCCACACTCTATCAACTCGCATGCCTCTTTGAATTTCTTATAATTAGGTCCAAACACCACAGGTATACCCCATGCCGCAGCCTCAAGCGTATTATGTATTCCCACACCAAATCCACCACCTATATACGCCACCTGACCATACTGATAGATGCTCGATAAAATACCTATTGTATTAATCACCAGCACATCTACCTCTTTCAATTCCTCATTCCTCACTCCACATTCCTCATTGTATAAAGCATATTTGCATCTCAATCTCTTAGTCAACTCCTCTATTCTATCCTCTCTCACCTCATGCGGAGCAATAATCATCTTCACCCTGCCCGCTCTGCTATTGATATACTCTGCCAACAACTCCTCATCTGGCCCCCACGAACTGCCCACTACCAAAACTGGGAATTGAGAACCGAAAGTCTTTGAGCCATTAGCGATAAAATTATTATCATTCCTCATTCCACATTTCTCATTCCTCATTCCAATAAACTCCTCCACTACATCCAACTTTCTCGCTACCGACACCACATCAATCACTCTATCAAATCGAGTATCTCCTGCCACTACCACATTCTCCACTCCTATCCCTTTCAACAACTCTTTCGACTCGTCATTCTGCACAAACAACATCTTGAACGCCTTCAACCCCTCACGGAATATACCACCATACCATTTGAAAAACACCTGATTAGGTCGAAATATAGCCGAAATGATATAAGTCTCTATCCCACGAAAGCGCAATTCTCTCAAATAATTCAACCAAAATTCATACTTCACAAACACCACCTTTTCAGGTTTCACCAATTCCACAAATCTTCTCGCATTGCGCGGTGTATCCAAAGGCAAATAAGCAATAACATCCGCCCCTGCATAATTCTTCCTCACCTCATACCCCGATGGTGAGAAAAAAGTCAGCAATATTTTATACTCAGGATTCTCTCTTTTCAACTTTTCAATCAACGGACGCCCCTGTTCAAACTCACCCAACGATGCAGCATGCACCCACACCACTCTATCTCCATCCACCAATCCAGCCCCAATCTTAACATACGCCTCCCTCTCGCCTTGCCACATCAATCTCACCTTCGGATTGAAAAATGCAACAATGCGAACTGCCAAAGCATAAAACCAAATTGCTATATTATACAAACTTTTCATTGAATATCAAACAAATAACCATACACTACCCCACAATAACTACAATCTACAAATTTATAAAAAAATATTCATATACGCAATAGGCAAAATAGCAACCACACCAGAAATAAAGAGTTGCAAAGTTCGCAAAGTTTGCAAAGTTGAGATAACAGACTGAAACCCTTAAAGTTACAAACAAATTATTGTTTTTTATTATTTGCGCAACCTGGAGTGTTATGATTGACTATCAAACACTTACCTTAACTTTGCAACTTTGCAATTGCAAAGTTGGTCTATATTTTCAGTAAATATGTCTATTTTTTCAGGAAAAGAGATTATATTTTAAGTTTGTAAACTTTGCAAATGCTGAGTGTGAGAATGGCTGTTTTCTTCGGTATAGGTTGCTTGCACCTTGCTTAAGACAAAGTGAAAGAAAATGGTTTAAAATATGCTATAAAAAAAGACGCAAAATATTTTGCGTCTCTAACTTTATAACCCTAACTATTTTTTCACTCGCTCAATTTGAATACCCTCCAAAATGACTCAGGCAAAAAAACATTCTCCAACTCCACACATTCGGCAAACAACGGCGCAATATCCTTATCTCTGAAGCCTGCAATGCCACACCCAATTCGTGTCACCAAAAACTTCAACTCTGGATGCGCCTTTGCATATTCCACAAACCCATCCACATATGGTTTTATGGCATCAACGCCGCCGTGCATTGTCGGTATAGCATAAGTCTGACCAGTGCGCCCAACTCCAACACCCCATTCAGCACCAAACTCCTCCATTGCCACTCGCGCTGCACCTCCACCATGCATACCACGCAAATTACTACCAAACACAAATATCTCATCATCTGCCAATTTATTAATAAAATCTGGTGAAATTCTTTTTTCCATATTCCTATATTTTTTATAAAATTAATAATAATTATATCTAACAAAAAAGCGCTTAAAACTCCAACCGCATCGACCCATCCCGCTTCATTGCATCATACTGCTCTTTATTGAACTCATACAACGTGCCTGCACGATGTTTTGCCGCCTCATCTTTTTCGCCCGTATCAACCAATATACCAGTCGATAACATCTTTTTCTGGAAGTTTCTTCGGTCGAATCTAATATCCAAAATCGATTCGTACAATCGTTGCAACTGTGGAATCGAGAATCGCTCTGGCAACAACTCAAACCCTATCGGACGAAAGTGCAAATCCTCACGCAATCGTTGCACTGCCACACGCAATATGCGGTCGTGGTCAAAAGCCAATCGAGGCACATCCTTAATCCTAAACCATCGCGCCTCGGCAGCATCATCGCCACCCTTCACCTCAGTCATTCTCACCAACGCATAGAATGCCGTAGTTATCACACGCCCACGAGGGTCACGCTCCACATCCGAGAACACCCCCAACTGCTCCATATACCCCGACTCCAAACCCGTCTCCTCCATCAACTCTCTTTGAGCACATTTTTCAATCGTTTCATCCATTTTCAAAAAACCACCAGGAAATGCCCAACACCCTTTGTATGGTTCAACACCACGCTCCACAAGCAACACCTGCAAATCCTGTCCATCAAACCCAAAAATCACAGCATCAGCCGTCATCGCTGCACGTGGATACTCATAACTATACCATCCATCCGCTGTTTTTTTCCAATCTTCTTTCATAATACCTTAAATTGATTTATCGTTACTTTTGCATCCTTCTTATGGTTCTTATACAACGCTCATCTTCATAAAAAGAACTAAGAACCTCTGCGAAAATATCATTAGGTGAAATACAATCAAACATTGTCATACACGATCTAACCTTTATAGCATCAATATGCCCTAATATATCCAACGCACTCTTTCCCTTATGCTCCAACAAAGCCTCTGTTATTTCTCTTATTCGTGCACCTAAAACATCATGATTCAAATATTGCTCTGCCTCCTCTCTATCCGCAATCCCATAAAAATCAGCCATACCACTGCGCCCTAAACCTTTCACTTGTGGAAATATATACCAAATCCAATGACTCGTTTTTCTCCCTGCCTTAATTTCATTTAACGCCTGAGCATATCCCGAATATGCCTCCTCTTGTGCTTTAACAAAACGATTGATGTCTGTTCCCATAGCTTTCTTTTTTTATTATTAATAACTATTATTTGTGTAATTTTTACACAATGCAAAGTTACAACAATTTTTCGTATCCACCAAACATTTTGCGTATTTTTTACACAATATTTTATAACACACAGTATATCAATAAAAAAAGGTCTTAACTATTAAATAGTCAAGACCTATATCCATCCACTTTAATTATAAATACATTTAATATATTACTCCACCGTAGTACTCAAACAAAACATCAGAATCAAGGTTTTTAATTGTCACTTTATCACCATGAAATTTAACAACACACTTTTCACGATACAGACCACCATGAATAGTCCAATAACAAGCACTAATAAAAAACTTATCACCTTTTTGCTTTATACTCGGAATCACATCATTAGTGGTAATAGCTTGATTAAAAGAAGATTCCTCATCATCAAGATCTCCTTCTAATTCAATTTTTGAAGATTTTGAATAAACATAACTACGACGCGCATAATTTGAATGCCACCAAAGAGGCAAATAATGCCACATATTATGTAAAAGATAAACTTGCCAAGCCCCCATTTTCGACTTTTCTACTTGAAAATAACTCCAAAAATCTTCATGAAAATTATTTGATACTAACTTTGTCCCCGTAGAATCATAAATACATATAGAGCTATTACCACCTAATGCCATAGTTGAAATAATTTCACGATTAAATGGCACTATTTGCGTCATCAACCCATCTTTCACTACAATTTTATCTAACAAACAAAAAACTTTATCATAATCCTTATCTTCAACTAATTTATCCAATGTCTCCCCAATTCTAATTTCTTCTATACTCGCCTGAACACCTGCATTATCTTTACTAAAAGATTTAACATTCACACAAGAAACTAACATTGAAATAAAAAAGACACAAAATATTAAACGCTTCATACGATAAATAAAACTAATATTATCAAACCTACGCGCAAAGTTACATCTTTTTTTCTAAAACACCAATAAAACTCTTTATTTTTTAATGATTTATCTAACAAAAAAATAGAGACACAACAACTTGCGCCTCTATTTACAATTATGAAGTTTTCTAAATTAACTCAATTCAACAAAAACCTCTTTACCTTCTTCTGCGATAGCCACTTTGTTCTCACGAGCCAACCAGCCAAGTGCAGCATAGATTTCTTTTTCAGTCAATTTTGTAGCTTTTTTAATGGCTTTCAATTCCAATTTGCCAGCCTCCAATGCATGCCATACAAGACCTGCATTTGTACCAATTTTTTCAATCATGTTTTTTAAAAAATTAAAACTTTTAATACTAAGAAAATACAAACTTGCGATACGAGATTGTCATCTCTCACAAATTCGGTGCGACAATCGAGCTAAAGTAGAGTCAATTTTCGCAATTTGGGTGCAAAGTTACAAAAAAAATCCCAAACTACCAAATCTAACCTTTTCATCCACAATTCAATGCACACCCAACACCACCTAAACCTTTTTTCACAACTCCTCTATCCCTCCAACCCCTTACCCTTAATATATGATAAATATACTATAAACATACTTTATAGTAATAGTCACACATATTGCACAATCAAAAAAAAATTCGTATCTTTGCTTGTTAATTTATATAGGAAACAAAAATCCTATCTTCTTGTCTTTATGTCTAAATAAACAATTATAAAATATGAAAATATACAAATTTGGAGGTGCATCAGTTAAAGATGCCAACGGCGTACGCAATCTTTGCGAAATAGTAAAACAATCTGACGACAATCTCGCAGTTGTTATCTCTGCAATGGGCAAAATGACCAATGCTTTCGAGCTCGTAGTCAACAGTTTCTTTAACCACAAATCTGATGTCGAGCATCACATCCAAGCCGTAGTCGACTATCACGAGGCAATCATTGCCGACCTTTTTGGCGACCAACGCGACACTATCGACACTCTCGTTGCCGACCTATATGCTCAACTCGACGAAATCATTTCTCAACGTCCTTCGCTCAGCTACGACTTTGAGTACGACCGCATTGTCTCTTTCGGCGAACTTCTTTCAACTACTATCGTAGCCACATATCTCTGCCACATCGGACTTCCAGCCGAATGGATTGACGTGCGCAAATGCATCATCACCGATGCCAACCACCGCGACGCTAACGTAGATATGGAAATCAGTCTCGACCTCTGTCGCGAAGCCTTCCTCAACAAACAACTCACAATCACTCAAGGCTTCCTAGCTGGCACGAAAACCAACCAAACAACAACTCTCGGTCGCGAAGGTTCTGACTACACAGCCGCAATCCTTGCCAACCTTCTCGATGCCAAAACTGTAACCATCTGGAAAGACGTGCCTGGCGTGATGAATGCCGACCCAAAACTCTACGACAACGTTCAAATCATACCTGTTCTCTCTTACAAAGAGGCTATCGAACTCAGCTATTGTGGCGCATCGGTTATCCACCCAAAAACAGTTAAACCATTGCAAAACAAACGTATACCACTTCACGTAAAATCGTTTGTCCACCCAACAGAGCCAGGTTCTGTAATCACCAACTACACCGAACGCCTTGATCTTCCACCTATCTACATCAACAAACGCAATCAAGTACTTCTTTCACTCACTCCACGCGACTTCTCTTTCATCGCCGAAGAGCGACTCAGCAAAATATTCGGCGTACTCGCATCATACCGTCTCAAATCAAGCCTCGTACAAACTGCCGCAATCAGTTTCTCGCTCTGCGTTGACTACAACGAAATCAACTTCCAACGTATGATCGACGAACTCAAAGACGAATACGAAGTGCTCTACAACACCGACGTCGAACTCATCACTATCCGCCACTATACCAAAGAGATAGTCGACAAACTCATTGGCGAACGCCTTGTATTCGTAGAACAACGCAACCGCGTAACTGCCCGTTTCGTCGTCCCAGCCAACCAATAAGACATACATCCTTCTATTTTTCGTATATTTATTAAACACAAATTGCCATTAATTATCCATAAATAAATTGATTCTACAATTTACGATTAATTTACGAAAATTTACGTTAAAAAAGAAAATCATGTTCTCATGTCACTTTTCACTTCGCTCAAGATTTTTGCTTCGTTCTGCAACTGAAGTAAACTTCGTTGCTCTCTCTTATCGCAAAAATTCATGTCTAAAAAAATGAATACAATTCTACCATTTTTGCAAGACTTAGCACAAAACAACAATCGCTCGTGGTTTCAAGAAAACCGCGAGCGATATGATATTGCACGTCAAGCAATGCTCGATCTCACCGCCACTCTCATCAACGAAATCGGACAATTCGACCCACAAGTGCGCTACCTCGAGCCCAAAGACTGCCTATTTCGCATCTATCGCGACACTCGTTTCTCTATCGACAAATCACCCTACAAGCGCCACTTTGGCTCCTATATCGCCATGAACGGAGGCCATCGCAGCCTATTCTCTGGCTACTACATCCACCTCCAACCTGGCAATTGCATGCTATCTGGAGGCATTTGGTGCGCCGACAATCAAGGCATCAAACGCTTCCGTTCTTATATCGATACTGAGTACGAAGAGTTATTCAACATCATGGCACAACCCGATTTCAAACACTACTTCGGCGACCGACTCTCCTGCTTCGAAGAGCTCAAACGCCCACCAATCGGATATTCGGCCGACCATCCCGCCATCGAACTACTCAAAATGAAACAATGGCTCACCGAACACCATTTCGACGACTCGCTCCTCAACTCTCCACAACAACTCATCACCCATCTCACCAACGCAGCTCGTGCCATGACCCCATTCTCTCACTGGTGCAACCGAGGACTACTCGAATAACTAGATAAAACATAAATTATAGTTAATTATCCATTAAATAAAAATTTACGAGAATTTACGTTCAAAAAAACTTATGTTCTCCTGTCTTCATGACTAAAAAAACTATGGCAAAATTCGAACTATTCATAGCAAACCGCTTTAATCGCGAAGAACACGACAACAAAAGTATGTCGCGTCCAGCTGTGCGCATTGCTATAATAGGCATTGCATTAGGATTAGCCGTTATGTTAATATCAATTGCTGTTATCATAGGTTTCAAGCGTGAAGTTCGCAACCAAATCATTGGATTCGGCAGTCATATACAAATCACCTCACTCAACGATTATAACTCATTCGAAAATCAACCTATCACCATCACACCACAATTCGACAGTCTACTCCACACAATACCAAACATTAACGACATACAACATATAGCCACACAACCAGGCATCATCCACACTACCGAATCTTTTCAAGGCATACTTCTCAAAGGAGTCGACTCTACATACAATTGGGACTTCTTCTCACATAACCTCATCGAAGGTGAACTTCTCAATACCAAAAACTCATCTATAATCAGTTCTACAATAGCTCGCACGATGGGACTAAAAGTTGGTGATTCTTTCACTGTATATATAATCACAGACCAACTTCGCGCCCGAAAATTCACCGTTGCTGGCATATATCAAACCACCTTTTCTGATTATGACAAACTCTACATTATAACCAATGCAAGCACCATTCAACAACTAAAGCAATGGACAAATAACCAATTCTCTTCCATCGAAATACTTGTTAACAACTACGATATACTAAACCAAACAAACTCCAAAATTTTTGACAAAATCATAGAATACTCACACAATACAGACCTTCTATATCGCGCAGAAACAATTGAATCTTTAACCCCTCAAATATTTGAATGGTTAAATATGCTCGACATGAACGCAATAGTCATCATCATATTAATGCTTGCCGTATCTGGTTTTTGTGTTATATCTGGACTACTAATTCTAATTCTTGAACGCTCATCCACAATTGGATTACTCAAAACACTTGGAGCCAATAATTGGACTATACGTAAAATATTCCTAACTCAATCAACATATATGATTACACGAGGTATGATATGGGGCAATATAATAGCCATCATACTCATACTAACACAATACTATACACACATCATTCCACTCGACCCAACATCATACTTTGTTGATTACGTACCTGTCCATCTATCAATCATAACATGGTTATCAATCAACTTAGGTCTTGCTATTGCCTCAATTCTTATGCTTGTTGGGCCATCTTACTTCGTAACACAAATATCTCCATCCGAAGCCATGAGAAAAGAATAACTTGCTCCGCACAAAAAACACAATCAATTCTAACCGCGTTTTTTGCTTCGCACAAAACGCTCACACTCGGCCAACAAAAAAGGAAACAAGATTTATTCGTTCCGAATAAATACACAATAACAAAGAAACACCCAACATTCAAATAAATTTGATGTTGGGTGTTTTTTGTTATGTACTTTGCGCTACGCACAAAGTCTTATTTCCTTTTTTGTTTGCTCTCGATTAACCGCGTTTTT
The DNA here is from genome assembly GCA_045635445.1 of Candidatus Aphodosoma sp. Taxonomy (GTDB): domain Bacteria; phylum Bacteroidota; class Bacteroidia; order Bacteroidales; family Paludibacteraceae; genus Aphodosoma. Next base: position 25,295 of record JAZRCE010000094.1, on the reverse strand, counting down.
CAGCAATACGAGCAGCTTTACCAGTAAGATTACGGAGGTAATACAATTTAGCACGACGTACTTTACCAATTTTGTTCACTTCGATTTTGTCGATAAATGGAGAATTCATAGGGAAGATACGTTCTACACCTACGTTGTCAGACATTTTACGAACAGTGAAACGTTTTGTTGCACCGTGACCAGTAATTTTGATAACTACACCACGATAACGTTGAATACGTTCTTTGTTACCCTCTTTAATACGGTAATCTACTGTAATAGTGTCTCCACTTTTAAATTTTGGGAGATTGTTCTCTACTGCAAAAGCTTGTTCTGCAATTTTAATAAAATCCATTGTAAATGAATGATTTAAGAGTAAATAATTATGCAGCATTCGCGAGGGTCACTATTCCCCACCAGAGGCTACACATAACGGGCGCAAAGTTACAACTTTTTTTTCATTCCCACAACAGTTTTAGTTGAAAGTTGAAAATTGAAAGTTAAAAATTATAATATCAATCCATCACAATAAAGATAAATAACTATATAACAATAAATTAACCCAAAAAACTTATTTTATAATAGCCATAGTTTCTATAAATTATACTCACAAAAAAAGTAGCAAGTCTTTCGACTTGCTACTTTTTTTAACCTATTATTTTATAGCAAAAGTTCTAACTATTCGCTACTAATTTATTATTGCAATTTAAACATTACAGGCAATGTAAATTTACAAGAAACCGCTTTACCACGTTGTTTACCAGGTTTCCATTTTGGCATACTTTGAATCAAACGAACAGCCTCTTTATCCAAAGATTTATCTACACCACGAAGGACTACAATATCACGGATAGTACCATCTTTCCATACTGTAAACTGACAAATAACACGACCTTGAATACCATTTTCAGATGCTACTGCAGGGTAACGTACATTTTCAGAAAGATATTTCATCATTTTTTGTGGACCACCAGGGAACTCTGGACTCTCTTCTACCACCAAGAAGACCTCTTCAATTTCCTCTTCAGGTTCATCTTCTTCGATAACCACTTGTTTGATTTCCACAACTTCGTCTTTTTTATCTTCCGAAGAAAAATCAACCTCTTCTGTTTCTACATCATCTTCCACGATTTTTATCTCCTCAATTACATCAGGCAATTCTTCTGGTTTTGGTTGTTCTTCTGGTGGTTCTTCTTGAAATGTTTGTTCAATTTCAATTTCTTCTTCAAAAAACATTTCTTCATTTCCTACTTCATGAACAGTAATTTCTTGTTGATTCCATTCGAATGCTGTATACAAAATACACAACGCAGCAACCAACCCCATCAAGACAAAGGTAAATCTTTTGTCTTCCAAATTAGCTTTTGGTGATTTTTTTATTTCCATAATATAATGCTTATTTTTAGGCGAATTTAACTTCGCAAATGTACACATTTTTTTCAAATAACACACTCTTTTTTGTTTTTTTTTATTTTTTAATTCACCAATAGTTTAAATGTCTGATTTTTCAAACATTAAGCAAACAACCACATACAAAATACAATTAAATATCCATATAAAAAAAACAAAGAGACTAATATCCAAGATTAAAAACCAACAAAAAACATCAAAATTATTCTACTTTAACCCATTTTTATTTACATTCCTTTAATTTTAATTTTCACATATCTATTCAAAACAAAAATAGAATAACACGTAAATTTACAAAATATTAGCAGTTATACAAAATATTAAAAAATAAAACCAACTAAAATCCAAAATAATTCATTAACTTTGCAATATAAATTATTATGTAACTATGACAGATAAAACAATAAATCTCCTCGGAGCCCGAGTTCACAATTTAAAAAACATTGACGTCACTATACCACGCAATACCCTCACCGTAGTTACAGGGCTTAGTGGCAGTGGCAAATCATCGCTCGCTTTCGACACTATCTATGCCGAAGGCCAACGTCGCTATATCGAAACCTTTTCTGCCTATGCTCGCCATTTTATTGGCAATATCGAACGCCCCGACATCGACGAAATCACAGGTCTCAGTCCTGTTATTGCCATCGAGCAAAAAACCACAAACAAGAACCCTCGTTCTACGGTCGGCACAGTAACAGAAATATATGACTTTCTTCGTCTTCTCTATGCTCGAGCTGGCATTGCTTATAGTCATATATCTGGTCAACCAATGATAAAATACACTGACGAGCAAATTCTCAAACTCATACTTAACGACTACAATAATCAAGCAATATATCTTCTTGCTCCTGTAGTTCGCAATCGTAAAGGACACTATAAAGAGTTGTTTGAAAGCATCAGAAAAAAAGGTTATCCCAACGTCCGTGTAGATGGCATCATGCAAGAAATATATGCAGGAATGAAACTTGATCGCTATCACAATCACGATATTGAAGTTGTAGTCGACAAACTAATCATCAAAGAAAAAGATATCGAACGCTTAAAGAAAAGTATCGACAAGACAATGAATATGGGCGATGGAGTTATGGTTATTCTCACACGAGAAGGCGAACAATCTCGTTTTCTTTCACGACATCTTATGGACCCCATCACAGGTCTAGCCTATAATGAACCCGCGCCCCATAACTTTTCATTCAACACACCCAAAGGAGCTTGTCCTCATTGTAAAGGTCTTGGCACCGTTAATCAAATCGATTTTGATAAAATCATTCCTGACAAACGTCTATCCATTGCAGCAGGAGGGATAGCCCCTCTTGGCAAAGAACGCAGTTCAATGATTTTTTGGCAAATCAACGCTATCGGAGAAAAATATGGATTCACCACAAAAACACCTATAGCCGAAATACCCGAAGATGGACTTGATGAAATACTCAATGGCACTACCGATGAACTTCTAATTTCCAACTCCGCCATAGGCAACGACACAAACTATCGCACCCGCTACGAAGGTCTTATACACTATATATCGCTTCAACAAGAAGATGGTTCGTCAACCGAACAACGTTGGGCCGACTCATTCTATACACCCGTTATATGTCCTTATTGCAACGGTACAAGATTGAATAAAGAAGCACTAAGTTTCCGCATCGCCGACAAGAATATTGCCGAACTTGCCAATATGCAACTTGACGACCTCTACCTTTGGCTTAATACTATCGAGGATCAGATGGACTCTCGCCAACACCAAATCGCATCCGAAATCATCAAAGAAATACGCACACGCCTCAAGTTTCTTCTCGACGTAGGGCTCGGATATCTTTCTCTATCGCGTTCATCCGCCACACTATCAGGCGGCGAAAGTCAACGTATCCGTCTCGCCACTCAAATAGGCAGTCAGCTTGTCAACGTACTATACATATTAGACGAACCAAGCATCGGTCTACACCAACGCGATAACATCCGTCTCATCAATTCACTCAAAGAATTGCGCGATGTAGGCAACTCGGTCATCGTTGTCGAACACGATGAAGACATGATGCGCGCGGCCGACTACATAATTGATATGGGTCCTGGAGCTGGTCGTCTCGGTGGAGAAGTCGTATTCCAAGGCACATTCAAAGAGATGCTAAAAACCAACTCCCTCACAGCTCGATATCTATCAGGCAAAATATCAATACCCCAACCTGAACAACGTCGCACTGGCAACGGCAAACATCTTATATTAAAAGGTGCACGAGGCAACAATCTCAAAAATGTTACTCTCGACATCCCACTTGGCACTCTCACATGTATTGCAGGCGTATCGGGTAGTGGCAAATCATCACTCATCAATGGCACATTACGACCAATTCTCACTCGCCATTTCTATCGCAGCAAAGAAGAACCTCTACCATACGACTCCATCGAAGGCATCGAACATATTGACAAAATTGTCACCGTCGACCAAGAACCAATCGGACGCACACCACGTTCAAATCCTGTTACCTATACAGGCATTTTCAATGACATCCGCACCCTTTTCGCCGGACTACCAGAAGCCAAAATACGCGGTTACAAACCAGGACGTTTTTCATTTAACGCCAAAGGCGGTCGTTGTGAAGTTTGCTCAGGCAATGGAATGAAAAAAATAGAGATGAATTTCCTACCCGATGTCTACGTTCCATGCGAAGCCTGCGGAGGCAAACGCTACAACCGAGAAACTCTAGAAGTTCGTTTCAAAGGCAAATCTATTGCCGACGTTCTAGATATGACCATCAACCAAGCCGTTGAATTCTTTGAAAACATACCAACCTTCGTCCACAAACTCCAAACCCTACAAGATGTAGGTCTCGGTTATGTAAAACTCGGACAAAGTTCAACCACACTCTCTGGAGGAGAAAGCCAACGTATCAAACTCGCCACAGAACTTGCTAAACGCGACACAGGTCACACACTATATATACTTGACGAGCCAACCACAGGGCTACATTTCGAAGACATCAAAGTATTAATGAATGTTGTCCAACGTCTTGTCTCACGAGGCAACACAGTTATCATCATCGAACACAACCTCGATGTACTCCGCCAAGCCGACTATCTTATCGACCTAGGCCCCGAAGCAGGTCGTAATGGTGGAGAAATAGTTGCATTTGGAACCCCTGAAGAAATAAAAAAACTAGCCACTAGTCCAACCGCACCATACTTATAAAAAACGCCATATAACAAAAAGAGACGCAAGATTCTACGAATCCTGCGTCTCTTATTATTTTCACGATAATAGAGATTTTACACATTAAATCTAAAGTGCATAATATCTCCATCTTGAACAACATATTCTTTACCTTCAACACCCATTTTACCCGCCTCTTTCACAGCAGCCTCAGAACCATAAGAAAGGAAATCTTCGTATTTAATAACTTCGGCACGAATAAACCCTTTTTCAAAATCGGTATGAATAACACCCGCACATTGAGGTGCTTTCCATCCATCGTGGAAAGTCCAAGCACGCACCTCTTGCACGCCTGCAGTAAAATAAGTTTTAAGACGCAACAACGCATAAGCCGATTTTATCAAACGAGCTACGCCCGACTCTTCGAGACCTATTTCAGACAAAAACATCTGGCGTTCCTCATAAGTTTCAAATTCAGCAATTTCACTTTCAATTTTTGCTGCTATAACCAAGACTTCAGCACCCTCTAGTTTCGCCACTTCTCTAACTCGCTCTACATATTCATTACCAGTTGCAGCGCTTGCTTCATCCACATTACAAACATACATAACAGGTTTTGCAGTTAGGAGGAATAGTTCACGAGCTATTTTCTCTTCATCTTTTGTATCAAAAGATACGGTTCTAGCCGACAAGCCTTGCTCCAAAGCAGCGCGATATTTCACCAACACATCGTATATTTGTTTTGCTTGTTTATCCCCTCCTGTTTGTGCTTGTTTTTGCACTTTTTGGATACGTGCTTCTACAGTTTCAAGGTCTTTCAATTGCAACTCAGCATCAATAATTTCTTTATCACGAATTGGGTCAACCGAGCCATCAACATGCACCACATTTGGGTCATCAAAACAACGAAGCACGTGCAATATAGCATCTGTTTCTCTAATATTAGCCAAAAATTTATTACCCAAACCTTCACCTTTCGATGCACCTTTCACTAGACCAGCGATATCTACAATTTCAACAGTTGTAGGCACAATTCGTTGAGGATTTACCAATTCAGCAAGTTTATTTAATCGTTCATCAGGTACAGTTATCACACCAACATTAGGTTCAATTGTACAAAACGGGAAATTTGCCGATTGTGCTTTTGCGTTTGAGAGACAGTTAAAAAGGGTTGATTTTCCGATATTAGGCAACCCTACGATACCACATTGTAATGCCATAAATTTGTTTTACCTTATTTATTAATTTTTGAAGGTGCAAAGTTACAAAAAAAAGTTGAATTTAAAAAGTTGATTATATCACAATAAAAAAGACACGCTTTTTTGCGTCTCTTTTCTATTATTTACGGTGACAAACTTTCGGACATTCACCATGTTTGCCTTGTTGTTTTTTACAACATTTCTTGTCTACTCTTGCTGTTCTTGTAGATTCAAGATATTGAATATAACGATCATCACCTATCACTTTGCGCAATTCTGCAGCACAAACTTTGCGACACTCTTCTTTTGTCATTGGATTAGCTGTAGACTTACGAGCTTCACATTCTGTATAATGCTTTTTGAAAAAATCCAACAACTTTGTGCGTTCTTCTGTTGTCAAATTAGTCACAACTTGTGATATACGATCCAAATGCATCATAGCACGGGTTTCGGGAGAATAGACACATTTTTTTTCACATTTTTGTTTACATTGAGTTTGACAACCCTCTTGTTTTTGTGGACATTGAGCCATCAAGCCCATAGTCATCAATACTGCCACCAAGGCAACTAAAATTTTTCTCATAATAATTAATTTAAATGGTTATTTACTTTATAACTCTCTTCTCTCTTGAGTTATCTTTGCCTTTTTGACCAAAGATATCATAAAAAGTTTAATTCCTATTAAAAAAGGTTTGAGTACCGAAGCACTCAAACCTTTTTCTATTTATTAGTCACTAAGAATTTTGAACTCTACTCTTCGGTTTTCAGCACGTCCTTCAGGAGTTTTGTTCGATTCAATAGGTTCTTTCGAGCCTCGACCATTCCATTCCATTCTAGATGGGTCTATACCTCGTTTAACCATTTCGTCGTATACTGCCTTAGCACGTCCTTCCGACAAGCGTTTATTGTAACGTTCAGTACCTACGTTATCGGTGTGACCTGTAATTCTAATTCTCATATTAGGGTTGTTCAACAACAATTGATACAACTCTTCAAGAGAAGGAGCCGAAACGTTACGGATTACAGTCTTATCTGTGTCGAACAACAAGTTACGCAAGATAACCACTGTATTTTTCTTAATTGGTTGCAAGTCTACATATATTGTATCACTTATCACGCGGAACAAAGTATCAGCATAATCGATGTATCCAGGGCGTGTAATCGAGAGACCATACATACCATTATCGATTTGTTCTTCAACAAAACCAGTCTCTTTGTCGGTCATACCTGCAAAGATAGTATCTTGTTTTTCACCCAAAGTGAACACTTTAACGGCAGCATCAAGAGGTTCGCCAGTTTCGAAATCGTTAACAAACAAATAGAAGAATGTTGGATCTGGGATAAATTCAACAGGACGAGGATTTGGACGACGACGAGGTTTTTTCTTAACTGGTTTTGGTTCTTTGTCAATACCAAACATCACAGTGAATTTAGCACCAACAACGAAAGGATTAGTAGCCTTATCTAATGCACGATTTGTAGCCAACACACTATATGGTTTTACTCCATGCGCTTCGCTCAACATAATTGTTTTACAATCGCCATTCACAGTATTATCTTTGTTCAACACCAAATCAGCATCTTGAGCATTGCTGTTGACATTCAAAAATCCGTAGTCAACAAACATACCTACGCGATATGAAATGTCGTGTTTCGAACTTCCGCTACCAAATTCTTTTGCTTTAGAAGGCATCCAAGGGTCGATGCAAGCACCAACCTCAGCCGACAAAGCGACATCAAGACCAAAATTCAATTTACCTTTAGTATTCATCTCTGATGTAACCAAATAGTGATTACCAATATTTGTCATATCTTCGATAAATTGCTCATCGGTCATTATTGTTGTCAAGTCGCTTTTAGCCGAATAGTTACCCATCAAACCAATGCCAACTTTTGGACCAACCAAGAAATATATATTATTGAATTGAGCACCAAATAACAACGGAATATTCAAAGAGAATCTATTATGTTGTTCACGATAATCATTAAAATTCATTGTGAACTTCATGGTATTAGTGTTCGAATATTTATAATCACCAATATAGTTCATTGGATCCAACTTTGTCATCGAATTGAAATACATCAATTCCAAACCACCTCTAAAGTTGAAGTTTGATTTATGCTTCATCATATAACCAAAACCAACGAAGCCAGTACCACCACCAGCAACAGAAGTTTCATTAATACTATGTAACAAAGCCGAATAACCTGCGCCTCCATCTACATAAACATACGACGACAAAGCTCTTTGTTTGTCACCACTCTTTTTTCTCTTACGTTTTTGTGCCTCCACGTCTGCAAACGGGATAATTAGCAATATTGCTAACAACAAAAGACCGATTTTTCTAATAGATTTCATAATTATTAGTTTAGTTTTTCTTTTTTATACATATATTATACCTTTTTATCAATCCACAACAAAAACGTCACAACATTCAAATCTCACTAATCATCAACATATTACACTTTTTCTTTCACAATTAGTCAGCATACTTTCTTGTTGGGATTATAAAACCGAGCAAATTTATATAAAATAATTGATATTCACAATAGTTTGCTTGAAAAAAAATAAATTTCTCAACTATCCCCTACTTCTCAACATTTTTTTGTATCTTTGCACAGCACTTATTTCACACTATTTTTACACAAAAAACTTATTTATGAAACACATCTTTATTACCATCTGTTCACTTTTATCTATTCATACTTTTGCTCAAAACCGACAAAACGATACTTTCGATTTTGAAAACTACGAAATACCCAACATCGTCGAATTTTTCAACAGCTACACAAATCCGCACTACCAATCGAATAATCTAGACACCCTAAACGAAAAGACAAACAAAAATACCCCATTCGATTTCACTTCTCAAAAACTACATTTAGATTCAATACCCGATTCTATATATATCGACTGCCAAGATTTTTGTTTCCCAACCGAAAGCAACCATATTACATCACGTTTTGGTAGCCGAGGATCGCGTTATCACCGTGGCATCGACATCGACCTCAACAAAGGAGACACCGTACGCACCATTTTTTCTGGCGTTGTAACAAAAGCTACATTCCAGCATCGCGGTTATGGTTACTACGTTGTGATTCAACACGACAATGGACTACAAACCATATCAGCCCACTTCACACGCAACTTAGTGAACGAAGGCGACACACTTAAAGCTGGCGATCCTATCGGACTTGGAGGTAGCACAGGTCGTTCGACTGGATCTCACCTACACTTCGAAATTCTACTTTTCGGCAACCAATTCAATCCCGAAAAACTGATCGACTTCAAAAACAAAACCGTAAAAACCATCGATTCTACACACTATTTTCTACACACCAATAAAGAGACTTACTCACATAGAGCTCAACTCGAAGAGATGAAACGAGCAGCCTATCATCGTGTGCGTTCAGGCGAAACACTTTCGCATATAGCCAAACGCTATGGCACCACAGTCAGCCGACTCTGCTCGCTCAACCGCCTCAAACAAACATCAGTACTCCAAATCGGACAAAAAATTAGATACAGATAATCGTTCTTTTTATGAACGCAAATTAATCATAAATTCCTATTTATAATCAAAAATTAATGGATAATTTACGGAAATTTGCTATAAAAAGATTCATATTAAAATATCATGTTTAACAAAAAATACCATTTGAAAAATGTTTAATTTAGCAGTCTTAGGTGGTGGCCCTGCTGGCTACACCGCAGCCGAACGCGCTGCACAAGCTGGACTCAATGTAGTCCTTTTCGAGAAAAACGCCCTCGGTGGCACATGTCTCAACGTAGGTTGTATCCCAACCAAAACACTCCTCTACTCGTCAAAGCTCTACTACAATGCTGTCAATGGCAGCAAGTATGGCATCAAAGCTGAGGGAGTACAGTTCGAATACGACAAAATCGTAGCACGCAAAAATAAAGTAGTGCGTAAACTCATCGCTGGTATCAAAGCCAAAATGACTAACAACAACGTCACAGTCATCAATGGCGAAGCAACTGTAATCGAAAACACCAACGGCGTAGTTACAATCGCTTGTGGCGACGAACAATATCAAGCCGAAAAACTCCTCATCTGCACTGGCTCACAAGTAGCAATTCCACCAATCCCAGGCGTAGACACAGCTGAATATTGGACCTCTACCGAAGCCCTCGAAACTAAAGAAGTGCCTGAATCACTCGTAGTTATCGGCGGTGGCGTTATCGGTATCGAATTCGCAGGTCTTTTCGCAACATTTGGCACTAAAGTCACTGTCATCGAAATGGCACCAGAAATCCTTCCTGGTATCGATACTGAAATCTCATCTATGCTCCGTGCCGAGTTGGCTAAAAAAGGAGTTGAATTCCACCTCTCATCAAAAGTGCTCCACGTAGCAACAGGCTGCGTAACATATTCCGACGCCGAAGGCGAACACAAAGCCGAAGCCACTAACGTGCTTCTCTGCGTAGGTCGCAAACCAAACCTCGCTGGCACCGAAGCCCTCGGACTCGAACCATTCCGCAACGGCATCAAAGTCGACGAACACATGCGCACATCAGCCTCTAACGTATGGGCAGCAGGCGACGTCACAGCATTCTCGCTCCTCGCTCACACAGCAGTGCGCGAAGCCGAAGTGGCAGTCAACGACATCGCAGGCATCGACGACACAATGCACTATCGCGCTATCCCTGGCGTAATCTACACATCGCCTGAAGTAGCAGGTTGTGGTGCAACCGAAGATGCCCTCAAAGCTGAAGGACGCGAGTATCACGTACACAAATTGGCAATGACTTATTCTGGTCGTTTCGTAGCTGAGAACGAAGGTGGCAATGGTATTTGCAAAATCATCACTGATGCCGAAAACCACGTCATTGGCGCACACCTCATCGGCAATCCAGCATCAGAGTTGATCTCAACAGCATGCGTAGCCATCGAAGCAGGCATGACCATAGAGCAACTCAAAAAAGTGGTATTCCCACACCCAACAGTTGCAGAGATATTCAAAGAGACAATTAGTGAATAAATTTAATTAATAAAAAACTAAAAGGCAGAGTCAAAAATTTGACTCTGCCTTTATATTTATACTCAAAGTTGCCCCGATTCTATTAAATTAATAATACGTTCAATTGTAGCATCATCCTTATTAGAACCAAATTCGACTTTTAAATTAGCTCCAAACAATTTTGCAAACATTTGATAGAATCCAGCAGTAAAAGAACCCCTATAAGCTTTTATAAGTTCATAGCTTGAAGCATCGCATTCGCGATCTATAAGACGCATTAAAAGTATCCCTTGACGCAATGTTAATTTGCTCATTCGGCCATACTCTTGTTTATAGATTCGCTTTTCGAAACCTTGCATATATTTATCACGTTCACGTTTAGTGGGCAATTTCATCAAAGTGTCGTTTGTAGCAATAATTACCTCTTTGACATATTTGGATAGCGGCAAAGTTTTTTTCACGTCGCGCACAGTGCGCCAATAGTGTTTTTCCTCTCTTTTATTTTTAAATTTCATTTTAGGATATACCCATAAAGTAGGGAGTTGGTATATCGCAATAGTATCGCCATTCTCAATAACAGCTTTTACCCTCTTTATTTGGCCATTTTCGGCACGTACGAGTTTCGATTGTTCTGTTGTGGTAGCAAATACCATAATAGAACAAAAAAGCGCATATACAATAAAAAACAGCCTATTTCTCATAATATAAAAATTCTTATTTGATTTTTTAGACTAGTCGAGGAGTTTGTAGGTTTAAATTATTAATATAGAATTATAAAAAAGGCGCAGTAATTGCGCCTTTTTTTATCTTATTTTTTAGTTCTTCTTTTAATTGTCACATATGCCAAAGCAAACAATAATAGAGGCCACACAACATCACCTATAGGAGCAAAAGTAGAAGGAGCACCCGCCCCTTCATATGGATTTTCGGGGTTGGTTGTTGTATTTTCTTCTATATCAGAAACTTCATTTATTTCCGATACTTTTAATCTTGCCGACATACTATATACCGCAGTAGCGTTGTTTTCAGAATAATTTGTTGGAGTATTATATCTGCGAAGTGTAGATCCACCACCTGCGGCATTGCCACCTATTGCACTTTTTGATTTGTATGTCACATCACTATTGAGATACGAAACGCTACTATTTCTTTGTTTATTTTGATTGAGACTTACACGTCTGTATTGATTTTGTACACTTTTAGGAGCAAACAAATTACGTTCGATATTTTTTGGTGTACCTCCAGCAAAAGGGTTATTATTATTAAAAGGAGAATTATTGGTTGCAAAAGGGTCGTTAGTTCTTAAAGTGATCTCTGCCGATAAGCCCAAAGTAGGCATCAGCATTGTCATAAAAATTGCTATATATACTATTATATTCTTCATAAAATATCTATCTAATCAATCGGGTTAATCCTTATTTTTTTACGATTTTTGTTGTATATCCGTTAATGCTCACCAAGTAGATACCTACAGGCATATCCGGTATATTGTAGTTTTCATAAGGATTTATTTTGTCTACTTTCAGTAGTCGTCCCGATGTGTCGTATATGTATATATTAGCATTTTCCGTATCGATTTGTGCTCTATCAAAAGCCAACTCATCGCCAATCACCACAAACGGAGGAGTTTGATTTTTATCGATAGGATTTGTAACAATGCTAAAGCGGTTATCGTTGGCACCTTTAATTCCGAAGAACGTATATGTTTCGCCAGCTGTAATATTTATGTATTCCCCAGTTAGTTTATCATATAGGAATAGCGAATTATAGTTTTCGAGGCGGTCGGTGTCGAACGAGATAGTAAGTTTTTCGCCTTCGTTGTCGCCCTTTAAACCGATGGTCTGACCTACGAAAGATTCAGAGCAGTCGATCGATGCATAGCCATACTCGCAAGTAGCATACATTTGATGTCCGCGAGGAGCATCAAATATTTTATATGCCTCATAACCATTGTCGTAAGCCTTAGAAGTCTCTTCGTTTTCGAGGAGGTAGAGGTTGTCGCGAGTGTTTTCGCCTTCGATGGTTATTTTCAATACATTGAACTCTTTTTCTGCTCGTGGCGCGCGCATTTGGTTGCCGTGGTTAGTAGCACCTGCCACTGCGGTTTCATAATCTACCGTGAATGTAGCATTATTTTCGTTTGCTTTCACAAAGAATGCTTGCATCGATGCAATAGTTGTAGTCAACCCAGCAGCTTCGCCAGTAACTACAGGTATCGCAGTCAATTGACCAGGGTTTTGACCCAAAGTAGTTTGTTGCGATTCCCAATCGGCATAAGTTCCAGTGTTGAAAAGAATAATACAAGCATCGGCACCTACGAAGTTGCTAGGTTCCAATTTAGCAATATCAATAGGGGCAGTGTAGCTATTAGCCAATAGGTTGAAACCACAGTCAGGGTCTTGAGTACTTTCATTTCGTGTAGTGCGAGTTAATTTATATATGTGGTCGCCATTTGATTGATTCCCTTTACAGAGAGTCCCTTTTAATGAATAAGTTTTAGCTGTAGGTTGCGAGATGCTGTAGCCAGCCCAAGGCACAAGAGTAGTGTTATCTGCAAGAGGAGCATCGGTCCAAGGGTCGCCAGTTACGTTTTCAGCCTCATCCCATTTCAAGAGCCAAGCAGATCTTTCGTTGTTATATTCAAAATCACCAACAGTTGCACCATTCACAGCCACGCCCACGTATTGCCATTCAGGGTGGTGCCCATCAGTAGCCGTTGTACCATACTGAACTTTAGAATACATTTCTACGGTAGCCGATGGTGTGCCACTAGCAAAGACAAACGACCCATTGCCGTCTGCAGACGATTGAAGTGTGAGGTTATCACCATTAGTGCCATCAATAGTGTTTACTTTTAATCTACCTTGAGGCTGAACAGTCACAGTTCCTTTTTCTGCTTCTATCGATAGCTGTTTGTTAGTTTCTACCTCAGTGTTATTTTTAATTATCAAAGGAGCAGAAACCAATAGATTTATCTCTACATCTTCGCTTGGAGCGATATTTCTGCGTAGGTTCAATCTACTTTCGGGTTTCCAGTTTCTAGTTGTAGTCCATTCGTTATCTTTTTCCTTATTATCGAAAATAAGGTTACCGATAGTTGCAGTAAACTCTTTTGTTATTGTGTTTGTTGGTTTGTAAGAGTTATTACCTTCTTGTTGTGCTTCAAGGGTAAATTTACCTTCTCCAATAACGGTGATGCTACCATCTTCGTTTAATTTTACTACATTATTATCGCCTGGAACAACTGTATATGTTATTGGTTGTTGTGTCGATGCTGTAGTGTGAGCGAGATTCACCTCTTTATCGGCTGTAGTTAAATTGGAAATATTTAGCCAATATATTGATTGTTCTGCTTTTTTGCCTTGTCCAGTAATAGGTATTTTTTGTGGTACTGGTTGGTCGCCAACATAAAGAACAAGGTTTGCGATGTAATTAGTCTCAGTCTCCTCTTTAGGCGAGAATATTACTTTGACTGTTGATGTTCCGTATTTACCACATTCAGGGTCTCCGAAAATAGCAGTTTTGGTATCAACCGAGAATACGCCAGCCTCATCATCCTCAATTGCTGCTATAACAAAGTCAGATTGGTTTGCCCAATCAAAGTCAATCTCTTCGATAGCTTTATTATCTACTTTAGTTTCTGAAAAAGCAATGCTATTTTTATCAGGGGTTATATATTTTGCAGGAGTAACTTTGATGTCAGATATCGACACCTTCAAGTTACCACCAAGTGTGAAATATAATGTTTTTGCTTCAGGATCGGGTAGCTGTATGTCAGTTTCTTCTTTACCTAAATTGCTATTATAAACAAGATTGCCCAAATCATCTGTTATTATCAAGTAATCTCCTGTTGTATTGAATGTTTGGCCTGTAACCTTTGTTGTTTTAAAAGATAATTTATCACCTAAAGTTGTTAAATTTTCTTCAAATTCAAAAGGACCCCAGTTCAAACCGCCTTGAGTTGATAATATTTCTCCGTTACCATAAGTTTTTTCTTTAGTATCTTCTAATGCCCAACAATTTTCAGAACCCCCTGCTGTTTCTATTACGAACACGAGTTTAGTCATATCCGTAGGGGCATATTCATTGTTGCCTTGTTGGTGGGCTGTTATATAAGTATAGCCAGAACCTACTATTTGTAGTTTTTTTCCATCTATAATTTTGATTATGCTTTCAGTAGAATCTATTGTTGAATAGGTTATTTCGTTGCCATTTTCTTCTCCTGTTTCGCGAGTCATAGCTTTAGCTGTGAGCTCTATTTCATTACCAACTTCTTGGGCATTGAAATTTTGATCCCATTCGATAGTTTGGATTATTTTATCTGTAACAATGAATGTTGTGGTATCTGTTACTTCGTTCCATTTATCACTTGCTTCTACTTTTGCTCTAATTTTTGCTTTGCCTTTTCCTTTTCCTTCTAATAGATTAAGGTCGTTATCAATGCCAATAATATTGCTTTTATCCTCATTATCCTCATTAACTAATTCATATTTCACAGTTCCGCATGTTGAATATGCAGCTCCCGCAAGGTATTCACCTAGGCTAATATATTTGTCATTCACCCAAGTTATTTCAGGGGTTCTCTTTATGCATTTGCCTTTAAGAGTGATTGTTACGGTGTGTTTATCGTCTTTGATTACAAGAGTTCCTGTATAATTTTCTTCTTTTGCTTCGGTTGGATTGAATGTTATTGTGAAACTATGGTCGTTACTATAGACTTCTTCCAATGTATTGTTGCCTGCGATGTAATGTTCCTTTTCTCCTTCGTTTAGTGAGAATACATTGTCGTTATCTACAGTTATTCCAGCGTTTATATTTCCTACCGATAAGAATGATTTGAAGTTAATATTTACTTGTTTGTTATAACCAATTTCTATTTCTCCGAAATCGATTTCGGCTGTTGAGGTTGCAGTTTTTTCTGGATTGAGTACTAGATTTTTTACAAATCTATTCTCTTTCAACAAAATATGAGGTTCAATAGTAAGCCAGATGTTTTTTACTTTTAGTTGAGATACTTCTGTTGCATTTCCTGAAGCCATAAATATTGATATTGCCGATGTTGTTGTTTTGATTTTTGTTGTTCCATCGTGCTCTTCATTCGAAAGACTCCATTTCTCAGTGGTGTATGTGTGTTCGTTATCTTCTTTTACACCAACAGAGTTACCTATACTAAGAGTTCCGGCTCCTACTGTATTTGCTTTAAATGTTAAGTAATTACAAGGATATCCTAATTTAATTGGCATAGGATTACTTGTAATGTTAATGTCATTATTAAGGTTTACATAGTACCATGCACCTTTGTACATTTTCACACCAATAAAAGGATCACTTGTAATAAAAGATGTAGTTGTAAAAGATGCATAAGACCAAGGCCAATCTGTATCAGTTATAGTATTGCCATTAAGGGTATATTGGTACTCCACATCAATATATACAGTATATTCCGTATTATCAATCAAGTCGGTGAGTGGATATGATGTTTCGGTTGTAGTAAAGGCTTTTATAAATGTGCCTGCAGTGCTTGGTTGATATAAGTGTATATGATATCTTGCAATAGAGTGCCCATTAGGAGTAATGGTTACGGGATCCCAATTGACTGTAACTTGGTTTTGTTGTAAGTTTGTAAAATGAATATTTTGTATTTGTGGGTAAGCTGGACAAATTACTTGTACTGCTGTATTTGATCTGTTTGATTCAGTGGAACCTACTACTGATGTTACAGTGTATGAGTGATTTGAACCATATGCCAATCCTGTTATTGTAGCAGATGTAGTGGTGTAAGTGCCAACTAATGTGTTGCCGTCATATAAATTATATTTTTCAGCACCTTCAACAGCATTCCACGATAGTTGTGCAAAGGTGTAGCCTGATGCATCGCATTTAAGACCTTCTGGTGTTGCGAGTGAACTACTAAGTTTTACCGGAATGTCAATAGTTGCATTTACGGCACCAGGATTAGAAATTCTAATGTAGATAGTTGCATTTGAGATTAATTTGGTAGGGTTATGTCGAATCTCAAAATTCCATCCTTCTCTATTTTCTATTGATAAGAATTCATTTGCTCCTACAGGTATTTCGTTAACTTCACCAAATCCTGAATGATATAATTTTATTCCTTGTTCTGTTAAGTTGATGTTGTTTGGATTGTATATGCTAACTTTAAATCCATTTGCTCCAGTTAGAACAGAATAGAATTTTATTGTTCTTGAGTCTTGAGTATTAAGTGGAGTATTGAATTCAGTATTAAAAACCGCTGTTGATATAGTATTATGATTTGCAAGTGCAGTAGTATTATTAGTTCCGTTTAAAAGGCGTGTGTGGGGAGCGATTTTGGCGTAGATGTTGTCTACATAGATAGTTTTAGATCCACTAGCTGCTTGAGTTCCTGTAAAAACGATTTGAGTTATTGATTTATCGATGTTTGTAGTTGGTAGGGTATATCTATCTCCACTTTGGTAATCTTTGTCTGCTAAGTTTATACTATTTTTTGTTACATCATCAGAGATAGAGTGTGATAAATCTGCAGAAGCATTCAGCCAAGCTTCATATTTTAAATTTTCACATGGATAATTTAATGGGAAAGTATATGTACCACTAGCACCTCCAGCGTGATAATCTTTAACTAATGTTTTCGTATTATTTATCATCATACGATACCATTCCCCTTCGTATAATTTCTCTCCATCGAAGGGTTGGGCAGTGACAGATATGTCTGTAAGATGGGTCCAATTGTCATCTGTACCCCAATTTGATAAAGTTACAAGTTTTCCATTGTTGTCGTAGAATTCTACGCCAACATGCACATCATATGGTCTAGCCTCAATGAGATTATTAATAATAAGTTCAGTTTTTGAAGGATCAACGTCATAACTTCTGACCCAATTACCATCTTTTGTGGGGTTTTTATATAAGTGAATAAAATATTTTGATATACGATAACCATCTGGCATTTGTGGAGCTGTCCATCTGATGGTAAATTGACCTTCTTTTTTATCTTCAGCACGTAGGTTTAATACTTTTGGGAAAAAGAATTTTGCGTAATATGTTTCGCTTGGGTATTTATTTTTATTAGTAATTTCTAGTGTTATTTCTTTGCTCGTTTCGGAGAACGCAAAATTTGTTCCTTCAACATTTTTATACCACCCTTCAAATATGGAATTATTAATAGGATTTGCGTAAATAGTGAATGTCTTTTTTGTATCGTTATTGTCTTCTGCCTTTTTCTCTACTGTTGTATTTCCTGGGCTATCAACATATATAGTACCACTACCTGTACTATTGTTAGTTACAGCAACCGAAACTGTGGCTTTTTCACCATTACCTGCATAAGCAAGCATAGTATAAAAGAAAAGCACAAAAATAACCATCAATCGTTGTAATTGACGGAATATAAAGAAATTGAGCATATTTGTTGCAGTTATTTTCATATTTATTTTTTTTGTTTGAATATTATTAGAGAGAATGTCAACCCCAATACTATATGGCTCCAGCATACGATGAAGTGTCCCCAAATGGCAATAGCTGCCATTGTGATGCTCCATAGCACCAATACCACCGCATAAGGCAAAGCCCAATATTGACGCCAATGCCAAAAAATTATAGGTAGTGGATTAAAAACAATAATAAGCCAATTCCAATCAGTGCAGCAGAGATCTGAAAAACAAGTTAAATATATTATTCCACAGCCGACAAGGGTTTGCACCACAATCATCAACCAATCGAAATATGGGCGTTTCCAAAAAATATTAGCAATTGATAAAACTAATAAAATGAGCACCATCACCATTGGCGTAAACCATCTATCAACTACTTGGGGTTCTCCCTTGACCAGTACCGTCGGCTCACTTGCTAACAAGGGTTCGCCATTCACTGTAGCCTGTTGCCAAGCCTTAATCAGATCTATAGGTACAATCAATTGCTTTTCCCCTCTAAGTGGTTTTTCAATCTCCTCACCTGCTCCTATAAAACAATATATGAATTTCCCCCACGTTGCATTTTTCATATGTTTATTGCATATTTCTTTGGCAGAATATGAATAATTATATAGCGATTGGTCGTACTCTATTTTTGTTTCGCCTAATGCCTCTCTTATAAAGTTTTTTGCAGTAATGGCACAGCCTCGATGAAAGTAGTCGTAAGGCAAATAAACACCTTTAGCCAAATGTTTGTCTAATACACGCCATAGTTCTCGCTTTACTTCTATTGGCAAATTAAGCGTATAGTCATATACGCCACGTCCTTCTTTCTTATATTGATTGCAATATGTTTCTGTTGGAACTGCAAATAACCCCATTGTGAGTTTTCCTTCTAAAAAAGAGGGTACATTTTGGTAAATATCGTCGCTTTCATAAGAGAAACAGTAGTCCTTGTTGAGTGTTGGGCATTGCATGCGAATGCAAGCATGACCAAGAACTGAGTACAAAACTGTACCAGGGTCAGCTATTACTAATGATGCTATAACAAAATCTTCTGCAGTGCGGTCGATGTTGTCATTGAAGGTTGTATCTACATATTGCCCCTCTGCATCTATGATTTGAGCAGAGATAGGTTGCGTAGCTATCATGAATGAAAGCAACGCAAAGAGGAATATGTAAATTTCTTTTTTCATATTGTTGGGTTGAGTTTTGTGCTAGTTGTTTTTTGGGGTGTTAGTCTCGCTTTACAATGACTGACGGCAAAGACACCAAAATGACTTGCAAAGTTACGAAAAATCTCGCGGGTGCGTATACATTATATATAGCGAGATGACTGAATGGTTGTGTTTTGCTACTGAATGGTTATTGAAAAAGGATAAATAATATAAAAAACAAAAAAGGTTGACTATTGCAATAGTCAACCTTTTCGGTACCCGGAGCGGGACTTGAACCCGCACAGCCGCAATGGCCAAAGGATTTTAAGTCCTTCGTGTCTACCATTCCACCATCCGGGCGGTAAACAATATTAAGCCTTATACAGAAAAATCGGGATGTTCCCGATTCTTAATCTGTGAGCGGAAAACGGGACTCGAACCCGCGACCCCAACCTTGGCAAGGTTGTGCTCTACCAACTGAGCTATTTCCGCAAATTTCTTTGAAATTTGCGAGATTTTTGCTACGCTCGGCATAAAAATTTCCTCAAAAAACAAATGAAATTTGTTTTAAACTTTTTAATCAAACTGTCAAACTAAAGTAAACTTTATTTGACATTTTAATTAAAAACTTTGAAATTTTTTCTACTCTCGCTTATCGCAAAAATTCCGCAGAGATAACCTCTCATTTGCGGATGCAAAGTTACTGCTTTTTTTTGATATGACCAAATATTTTTGCGGTTTTTTTATAAAAAATTTTATTGCGGTGATTTTTAAGAAGTTATAGAAGCTATATTTGCTTGATTGAAGTCTTTTCTTATTTGAGTGCGGAGGTCTTCGAGTGAAGAAAAACGTTGCTCGTGACGCAAAAATTTTAAAAATCTAAGTTCTATCTCTTTGCCATATAAATCGCCTGTGAAACCTATGATATGCACTTCGATAGTGCGCTGACCATCAGAAACAGTAGGTCGAGTGCCTATATTCAGAACACCACGATACTCAACACCTTCAACCTCTACATCAACCACATATACCCCATCGGATGGTATTAATTTTAGTGGGTCAACCTCCAAATTTGCAGTTGGAAAACCTATTTGTCGACCTATTTTTTTTCCGTCGACTACCCTACCTTTAACAAAATATTTATAACCTAAAAACTTATTAGCCAAAGGTATATCCCACAATTCTAATGCTCGACGCACTTTGGAGCTACTCACCATTACCTCGCTCTCGCTAAATCCGTCGCAACGCTTAATCTCTAGACCCAACTGGTTGGCATATTCGACATACTCATTGAACGAAGTGCCCCTATCGCTACCAAAACGATGATCGTAGCCCATCAATAAGAGTTTAACTCCGTATTTCTCGACAAGCAATTGCATAAATTCACGTGATGTGAGACGAGACAAGTGCTCGTTGAATTGCAACATAACTACCTCATCAACGCCATTTTGTTGGAGTAAAGAGAGTTTTTCGTCAGACAAAGTGAGTTGCTTCAACCCACAATTTGGGTCGAAAAATAACCGTGGATGATTGGCAAATGTGACAACCACCGACTGCATATTCCTATGCAGAGCCTCTGATTTGAGTTGCTCCAACAAGTAGTTGTGCCCTAGGTGAACACCATCGAAAAAACCTATTGTGGCTACTTTTCCAATTTTCATATAAAGAAATAATAGAGACTATAAGAGTTATAGAAACTATAGTAAATTTTATTTTTTTGCGTCGATGCGTTTAGTAATTACTTCATAGAGAATGAGTCCGACAGCTGCGGCTACGCCAATGGCTGCAAAATAGTACCAAATATAGTGAGCATTGGCAGATGCCTCGAGCCATGCCTCGTGAGTTTCGAACAATTTTGGGTCGGGACAATATTTTTGCAATAATACGCCAGACAAACCAAAACCTATGATAGATGAGAAGAATGAATCTAACTGACTAAAACCGAGATACATACCTTCCTCGCCTTTAGGTGCTTGGAGTGAGAAATACTCTAGATAGCGAGGTGTGATGAAACACTCGCACAAACCTTGCAACATGATACCAATGACCAACATGAGTGTGATAGGGTGCATACCAAGAATAGGTTCGCTACCAAGGAGATTGCCTGTTGACATAACCAAAGCTGCAACTGGCACAAGTATCATACCGACAACCATAGAGGTGAGGGCTGTGTAGCGCGACATCCATTTTGTTATCAAATTGACCATCAAGACTACGACTAAAGGGTTGACATTGGCAATCCAACCTGGTTTGGCAGCCTCGCCTGCCATACGGATAACATATTTAGGCATAGTGGCATACAACTGTTGTTGGCACATCCAGAAACCTGAAGCAATGAAGATAAATATCAATAAACGTTTGTTGGTGAGACCTTTCCACAATCCTTGCCATACCTCGCGCATAGATTTATTCTCGCTCTCGGTGTTGACTGAATGGTACATAAAAATAATCAATACCAATGCTATGAGACACAATGCTGTAGAGAAAAAGTTGACATAGATGTAGGCACGCTCGCCAATCCATCCACGCAATGGGTCGATGACAGTTTTGCCACTGAAAGCACCTATATTGACTAGGGTGTAGAAAATAGAATAGCCACGAGCACGAGTTTCGGTGGTTGTTTCACGTGCAACAGAGGCACGAATGAGACTGCGGATGAAACTACCTCCAAACACCATAATCAACATGATTGGGATGACCAACCATTTAAGAGGACTTTCGTGCAAACCATAATATTGATTTTCGGTGATTACGTTTGCCACAAGAGCTTCAGCTCCCTCTGGAGCATCGGCATAATGTACCAAACCAAGACCTTCGAGCATGAAAGGTAATACGCCCAACAAAAGATAACCGATAGGCATCATAGTGAAGGCTATGATCATTGCCTTACGATAGCCAATCTTGTCGGCATAGGCACCAGTGAATATTGGCAAAAGATACATCAACGCCGAAAAACCACCTGAAATTAATCCTGCTTCGATATCGTTAAAGCCAAGAATATTGGATAAATAGAAAGTAATTGCTATAAATAACGCATAATAAGCTGTGCGCTCGAGCATCTCGGCAACGTTGGCCGTCCAGAAGGCCGTTGAAAATTTGAGTTTTTGAGTTTGTTGTTCCATATAATAGTTTTTTTTGTTTTACTAAAAAATACACACTGTGAGTGTGTGTCTGTTTTCTACGGCACAGGTTGCTTGCACCTTGCTGTAGGGTAGGGTGAAATTTGGGCTCGGAATACACACTGTGAGTGTGTATTGTTTTTTATAAATAGTTATTCTAGACGTTCCTAGTAGTTCTAGACTTTGTAGAAAATATTATTTGCGAATTTGCGAAATTACGAAATTGGGTGAAATTCGCAAATTTGAAAGTTCGCAAATTTGAAAGTTGTTTATTTGCTATAAAATAGAAACTATAGAAATATAAATGTTATAAAAAAATAGAGATTTATAACGCTTAAAGCTTATGAGTTGTGTGGTTTCAAAAAAATATTTGATTCTCAAGGCTCCATTTTGGGATGAAAATGGGCATAAATAACTGATGCTTTGGATTTTCCGACAACTTCGGCAATTTCGGTTTCGGAAGCCAAAGAGATTCGTTTTACGGATTTGAAGTGTTTTAAGAGTAAATTTTTGGTTTTTTCGCCCACACCAACTATTTTGTCAAGCTCAGATTGAGTTTGTGACTTGCTTCGTCTATCACGATGGAAAGTGATAGCAAAACGATGGACCTCGTCTTGCACTGAAGCAAGAAATTTAAACAATGTGTCGGTTGGTTTGAGTCCAACCGAGCGTGGTGGAAAACCTACCAAAACTTCAGACGTGCGGTGCTTGTCATTTTTAGCTAAACCTACGATAGAAATATTTAAACCTAACTCATCTTCGACTACACGACGGACAACTTCCATCTGACCTTTGCCACCATCGGTGAGAATAAGGTCGGGTAGGGTAGTGCCTTCTTCGATCATACGACTATAGCGACGATGTACAACCTCTGCCATCGAAGCATAATCGTCGGGTCCAACCACAGTTTTTATGATATACTTGCGATAGTCTTTTTTAGATGGTTTCGCCATTTTATAGACCACACATGCGGCAACAGCATCGCTACCTGAAATATTGGAATTGTCGAAACACTCGATATGCTGAGGTAGTTTGTCGAGATAGAGATGCTCTTGCATTTCTTTCAACAAACGCACTTGGCGTTGCTCGGGATTGAGTTTCTCACTCTGCTTGTATTTATCGACACGATATTGCTTAACATTCTGAATACTAAGGTCTAAGAGTTTTTTCTTATCGCCTTTTTGGGGTATAATAAAATTGACTTTATCTAGCTCAATATCAGGTATAAATGGCACTATCACTTCGTGTGAAAGACTTTTAAAACGCTCGCGTAATTCGACAATTGCTAATGCAAGAATCTCTTCTTTAGGTTCGTCGAGGGTTTTTTTATACTCAATAGTAAATCCTTGCACAACGGAACCACCTGCTATACGCAAAATATTGATATATGCACTTTGCTCATCTTCGTCGTAACCAAAAACGTCGATATCATTGTCGCTTGTAGTAGTAATAACAGTTTTTGATTGATATTTTACGATTAAATCGTATTTTTCTTTAATTTTTTGTGCCTCCTCAAACTTGTATTCGGCTGCTAATTGCTGCATTTGTTGCATCAAATAGTCGGTGATAATGTGTGAACGCCCTTTTGCAATTTCGCGTATTTCATCTATAATTTTTTTATATTCCTCTTGTGACTGACGTCCGACACATGGAGCTAAGCAGTTTTTTATATGATATTGAAGGCAGACTTTATACTTATGCGATGCTATGCCTTGCTCGGTTAAAGGATGCTTGCAGGTGCGGATAGGGTATAGTTCGCGTATGAGTTCAAGAAGCAAATCGAGGGTCCAACTACTAGGATAAGGACCGAAATAATCGGCACCTCGCACTACATTACGAGTTTTGAAAACTCGAGGAAATGGCTCTTTTGTGATACATAACCACGGATATGTTTTCCCGTCTTTCAAGAGAATATTATAGCGTGGTTGGTATTTTTTTATAAGATTATTTTCTAAAAGCAGGGCATCGGCTTCGGTATTTACACAAATATATTTTATATCGGCAATATTGCTTACTAATATATTTGTTTTTGCCGAATCGTGTACCTTATTAAAATAGGATGAAACCCTACGTTTTAGATTTTTTGCTTTACCTACATAGATAATTTTACCATCGGAATTGAAGTATTGATATACCCCAGGTGTGGATGGCATAACAGAAATAATCTGTTTTAAATTATCTTTCATAGTAGGTAATATATAATAGAAACTATAGTAATTATAGTAGCTATAAAAATTTTAAAAGTGTACTAGAGATTCTACTTCGATTTCTGGACCGAATACTTTGCGACCTTCAAGAAAATCGAGTTCAACAAGAAAGTTGACATAAATCTTTTTTACACCAAATTTTTTAACCAAATCACAAGCAGCTTTCATAGTGCCACCTGTGGCAAGAAGGTCGTCGTGAATAAGAACTACGTCGTTTTCATCGAGAGAATCGGCATGAATTTGTATCACATCTTCGCCATATTCTTTACCAAAAGAAATTTCGATAACATCGGCAGGGAGTTTACCTTTTTTACGAATAGGCACAAATCCAACACCTAGTTTATTACCAAGAATAGGCGCCATAATAAAACCGCGCGATTCGATACCTACTACCTTAGTAATACCTTTATCTTTGTAAAGACGATACATTTCGTCTTCGAAAAATTTCATACAATCAGGATTTTTGAATGCTGTTGTTAAATCCTTAAATACTTTTCCAGGAATAGGAAAATCCACTATATCGCGGATATTTCATTTTACTTCTTCGATTGTCATAATAATTGAATTAAAAATTAAGAATTAAGAATTAAGAATTAAGAAGTTTTTCGCTACGCTCAAGACTTTTAGTGACGCTCGATAAAAAATATTCTTTTTAAAAAACTTCGTTTTTAAAGTCTT
>JAZRCE010000093.1:0-4043 GCA_045635445.1 Candidatus Aphodosoma sp. | reverse complement strand
TGTTCACTATCAGCGCCGAGTCGGCTGCAATTAGTGTGGGTGCGACTGCAGAGCAGCGAGAGGCATTGCGCCAATTTGCAGAGTATTTGGGTATTTGCTTTCAGATAAAGGATGATATTTTTGACTATACGCCTAATGCTCAGATAGGTAAGCCTACGTTGAATGATATTCGTGAGGGCAAGTTTACGTTGCCACTTATTCATGCACTTGAGAGTATTCATGCAAATGAGGCGTCGTTGATACTTGATGCAGTGAAAAAACGCCAATTCACGGAAGATTTCTTCTATAATATCGGTTCGCTTGTGGCTCGCACAGGGGGTATTGAGTATGCCGAAAAGCAAATGGAACAATATAGGCAAAAGGCTATAGAAGCATTGAGTATTTTTGCAGATAGTGAGATAAAAGAGGCTTTGCTTAATTTGCTTGAGTTTACGATTCTGCGTAAGAAATAATGAATTATATAAAAAAATAGGACGATTAACCACTAATCGCCCTATTTTTTTGTTGTATTTCAGAGAGTTTATTATCTGATTGGAATGTATTGTACGAAGGCTTCGATGGCTTCGTAGGCAGCGAGGCCGAGTTGGCAATAGAGGTCGGCAGTTGCTTTGTTGCGGTCTTCGGAACGTTGCCAAAATAGACGTTCGTCGTCACCCATGAATGGAGCACCTTCCATTTGAGATTGGTGTTTAAGGATGGCGTTGCGTTTAGCGCGAAGTTCTTCAGGAGATAGAGGAACTGCCATTTCGATATGGTCGATTTCCCATTCCATCCAAGCACCTCTGTACATCCAGATGCGGCAATCTTGCATCCAAGCGTCGTCTTTCACTTCGTCGACAGCGGCGAGTACGGCATCGAGGCATACTTTGTGTGTGCCGTGAGGGTCGGCAAGGTCGCCCGCAACGTAGATTTGATGAGGTTTAACTTCTTCGATTACAGTTTTTACGATGTCAATATCGGCGCGTCCGAGGTCGCCTTTTTTGATTGTGCCAGTTTCGTAGAATGGGAGGTTGAGGAAGTGTACGTTTTTAGAGCGTACGCCCATGAAGCGGCATGCAGCTTTGGCTTCGCCACGGCGGAGAAGGCCTTTGAGCATGCGTACGTCGAATGTGTCGATGTCGTTTTCGCCTTTCTCTTCGAGAAGGAATTTGCGAATTTCGTCGTATTTAGCAATAATTGCTTTGTTTTGGGGGTCGAACATGTCGGTGAAGCCTTTGACGAATGCGATGAAACGGATGATTTCGTCGTCGCCAACGGCAATGTTGCCAGATGTTTCGTAGCAAACGTGAACTTCGTGACCTTGGTCGACGAGGCGTTTTAGAGTGCCGCCCATAGAGATTACGTCGTCGTCGGGGTGAGGAGAGAATACGATGACGCGTTTAGGGAATGGGTTGGCGCGTTCTGGACGGTTGGAGTCGTCGGCATTAGGTTTGCCTCCAGGCCATCCGGTGATGGTGTGTTGGAGGTCGTTGAATATTTTGATGTTTACGTTATAGGCTGAACCATAGAGGGCTACGAGTTCGCTGAGACCGTTTTCGTTATAGTCTTTGTTAGTGAGTTTGAGGATCGGTTTACCTGTTTTTTGGCATAACCAAACGATGGCGCGTCGTGTGAGTTTGTCGTTCCATTCGCAAGAGGTTACAAGCCATGGGCAAGATATGCGGGTGAGTGCACTGGCAGAGTTTATGTCGAGATAAACTGTTGTGTTTGTGTGCATTTGAAGGAATGAGGCTGGGCGTTGGTCATTCATTTGTCCTTCTACAATATCTTTAATTATGTTGGCCTTGTGTTCGCCAAAAGCAAGGAGCGATATTTGACGTGATTTGAGTATTGTATTGATGCCCATTGTGATGGCTCCAGCAGGTACTTTATCGATAGATCCGAAGAAGTGTACTGCTTCTTTACGAGATTTTGGGTCAAGGAGGATGAGGCGTGTGCTAGATGATGCTTGTGATCCTGGTTCGTTGAATCCGATGTTACCTGCGCCGCCTATACCAAGTATTGTATGGTCAATGCCGCCGAATTCTTCGATTTTTTGTTCGTAGTTAGCGCAGTGTTGTGCTATTTCTGCTTGGTTGAGCGTTGGGTCGATAGAGTGGATGTTTTCGGGCAGGATGTCAACTTTGTCGAAAAAGTTGTTTTTTATTTGATTAAGACAGCTTTGTGCGAAGTTGATGTCGAGAGGATAGTATTCGAAGAGGTTGAATGTGATTACGTTTTTGAAACTGAGACCTTCTTCGTTGTGTAGACGTACGAGTTCGTTGAAGAGTTCGATAGGAGAGCGTCCGCTAGTGAAGCACAGAACACACATTTTGTTTTCTTCTGCTTTTTTGCGAATTAGAGAAGCAATTTCTTGTGCTACGACTTTGCTGCTTTCTAAGACTGTTGTTGTGATGTGTGTGTTTAGTTTTTCAAATTTTGAGATTCCAGATAGTTCTAGTGCAGAATTGGGAGAGTAGTACTTTTTTGGTACTTGATAAAGTACGATTTGAGAACTTAGGTTTGTTTTCATAGTTTTATATTTATTTGTTAATTTTGTTTGAGAATATATATTAGATAGTGTGTGTTTGGTTAAGGTGAAAGTATGGTTATCCTATGAAGAGGGTAGGGTGAAGATTGCTGTTTTTTGTGTTTGTTTTTTTGATTTTGGTTGTATGGGATACACGTTGTGAGCTATTGTTTTTTTTGTAATATTTTTATGTAATATTTTCTAACGCAAAGGTATGTATTTTTTTTGGATATTGCAAAAATATTTTTGTGATTTTTTTAGTGTTATTGTTTGTTTATATTGTTTTTTTTTTGTTACTTTGCGAGAAATTGTATTATTATGTCAATGAATTTAATTGCGGATAGTGGCTCTACTAAGACCGCGTGGTGCTTAGTATGTGATGGTCAGGTTGTTAAACAGTTTGAGACTGTCGGTATTAATCCTTTTTTTCAGACAGAAGATGAGATTGTTGCTCAGTTGAGAGAAGGATTATTGCCTATGGTTGACGTGAATTGTGTCGAAAATGTTTATTTTTACGGCGCAGGATGTGCTAATCCTGATAAAAATAAAGCTCTTGAGGGGTTGTTGATTGATGTTTTGGGCGCTAAAACTGCGTTTGTTGCGTCGGATATGTTGGGTGCAGCACGTGGTTTGTTGGGAAGAGAGTCGGGTATTGCATGTATTCTTGGTACTGGTGCAAATTCGGGTGTATATAATGGCGAGGAGTTGGTGAAGGGTGTTTATGCTGGTGGTTATATTCTTGGCGACGAGGGTTCGGGTGGTGTGCTTGGTAAGTTGTTGATTGCGGACTGGGTGAAGAAACAGATGCCACAAGATATTTATGATGCATTGACAAAAGAGTATGATTTGACATATCTCGGCATTGTGGATAGAGTGTATAAACAGGCGTTTCCTAATCGTTGGTTGGCGCAGTTTACGAAGTTTATGTCGGCTCATCGTGAGCATCCTTATATTCATAATTTGTTGGTTGAGGCGTTTAAGGCGTTTTTTAATAGAAATATTAAGCAATATGATGAGTGGGAGACGTTGGAGGTTGGTTTTGTGGGTTCGATTGCGTTTTATTTTAACGCAGAGTTGAGAGAGGCAGCCGAGGCGTGTGGTATTAAGTTGGGCAAGGTGATGCAGAATCCGATTGAGGGACTTGTGGAATACCATAAATAGTGAGGAGTGAATAATAAATCAGAATACTAATATACGTTCATTGATTTTATGGTTTGGGATTTTGGTGGGCAATCAAAATTGTGAATTGTAAATAGTGAATCGTGAATTATATAAATTATGGCTTTTGAGAAAATAACTGAAAAGAGCTCGCTTTACAACGACTTGGATAAGATGTCGATTGGCGAATTGTTGCACAGCATGAATCAAGAGGATCAAAAAGTGCCTCTTGCAGTAGAAAAGGCATTGCCTGCTATTGAAAAATTGGTGTCGGAAATCGTGCCACGTATGAAAAAAGGTGGTCGTATTTTCTACATGGGTGCTGGTACGAGTGGTCGTCTTGGAGTGCTTGATGCATCGGAGATTCCACCTACAT
>JAZRCE010000092.1:0-13703 GCA_045635445.1 Candidatus Aphodosoma sp. | reverse complement strand
ATATTTAAAGTAGGAGATATTGAATTGATTATTAAATACAAGTTGTTAAATATAGTTAAATATGGTATTTTGTATTGCATAGTACAAAAATTAAAAGTATCTTTGCATTGAAAAAATTACACTATACAGATAGTTTATGCTAACAAAATGTATTACTGATTATTATTAACTACTTAATTATTAGCTATGGCTGGAGATAATAACATAAAAGCGCAGATGCGTAAGGGAATATTGGAGTATTTGGTTATGCTCTGTATGAAGGATCATCCGGCATATTCATCGGACTTGATTAATACGTTGAAAGAGGGAGAATTTATTGTTGTGGAGGGAGCACTCTACCCTCTACTAATGAGGTTGAAACAGAATGGATTGTTGAACTATATTTGGGTGGAGTCGACATTGGGACCGCCACGAAAATACTATAGTTTGACGGAAAATGGCAAAGAGTTTTTGAATGAACTGGAATTGGCTTACGAGGAAATAGAAAAGGCAGTGCAATATGTAAAAAATATGCCAACAAAAGAGTGTACACTAAACAATGATAAAATTATTGCAAAATGAAAAAGACATTGACTATCAATCTTTCTGGCATCGTATTCAACATAGATGAAGATGCATATGAAGTCCTACAAGAATATATTAAAAAATTGGAATTGCGTTTTAAGAACGAAGAAGGCAAGGAGATCATGCGCGACATTGAGGCGCGACTTGCTGAACTATTTGGAGAGGCAACAAAACATAATAACAAGGGAGTTGTGACAATAGCACATGTGAATGGTGCTATAGAACAACTTGGCACGGCAGATGAGATTGGGAACGATGATAGTGGATATATGAAAAAAGATGATGAAGATAAAAAAGAGTCGCGCAAACAATATAGGAAGTTTTATCGCGATGGAGAAAACAAGATTCTTGGCGGTGTAGCGGCTGGATTGGCTGCCTATTTGGGATTTGATGTGACATTGGTGCGCTTGGTGTTTGTAGTGTTGGCTATCACAATTTTGGGATGGTTGATTCCGATATATTTGCTTGTATGGTTAATTGCACCTGAGGCTAAAACTACGGCACAAAAACTTGAGATGCAAGGTATTGAACCTTCGGTGGAGAATATTAAAGATTATTTAAACAGTGAAGACTTCAAAGAATCGGCAGAGAGAGTTGGATCGAAATTGGGCGAAGTGGTAAAATGGTTATTTAGAATTGTGGCTATAATAGTTGGAGTGTTTTTTATTGTAATAGGTGCATTTGTGATAGGAGCGTTAATTATTGCGTTAATAGGTTTGATTGTTGGTGGAGCTGCTTTGGGAAGTGTGATTGGCGAATTTATGCCTATGGGGATTGGCAATGGGATGATTGTGATATTTGTAGTTGCATCGCTTATGGCTTGCCTTATACCTATTATATCAATAATCATGAGAACGGTAAGATTAATTCGCAATGATACGACTCCTCGCAAAAAGGGTTGGGGTTGGTTTTGGTTTGTAATATGGTTGGTATCTGTGATTGTTGCACTGAATGCATTGGTATTAAATGTGCCAGATGTGGTGAGGATGATTCAATATTTCGACGACAATGATTTAACTCTATTCGTTGATGATGACACTATTACGGAAGAGCGTTTGCGAGGCGAAATGTTTCACTCGATTGAAATTAAAAATGCGTTGAATGTAGTGCTTGTGAAAGATAGTTGTTGTTATGTTGCCGTGAAGAATTCGGCTATGGGACTACGTAACATAAAAACAGAAATTGAGAATGGTGAATTGAAAATTAGTTATGTGACGCCTATTGAACAAATAAGTAGAAACCAAAGAGTAGAGGTGCACTATTGCTCGGAGGTGCGTAAAATAGATGTGGGTAGTGCAAGCGTGGTGTCGACCGAAGATAAAATATTAGAAACAAAAAATTTAGAACTAGATTTTGAATCAGCAACAGTGGTGAATATTGGTGTAAAATGTGAAAGACTAGATATTGAGGCAGAATCATCTGCAGTAGTCAATATTTGGGGTGAATGTGAATATTTAGAAGGAGATTTAGCCTCGGCATCAGTGGTTAATTTAAAGGATTTGACGACACAAGAAGCTAGGATTAATGCATCTGCGTCAACTATGATTGACACACCTAAAAAAAATTGAGAAATGAAGGAAATTTATAGTGGAAATATTTGGACAAATGAAATATTTCCACTATTTTTGTGCCATGAATTATAAACTAAAAAAATTAGCGCATATGAAAATTAAAAACATTTTAGGTATTATCCTTCTTTTGATTATTGTAGTTGTATTGGGCTACAAATTTGCCGACACGACACCAGATAAATCTTTAGATTCTAAAATTCAGGCACAAAAAGTATTAGAATTGGGTAATTGTGCAGCTTGCCATGCTCATGCACCACAGCTTCCTTTCTATGCGAATTTTCCTATAATTGGTCCAATGGTAAAAGATGATGCTAGCAGAGCAATACGCGAATTTGATGCTGATATTGTAATGAAAGCTCTTAAAAATGGAGAAAAAATAGATGAAGTAACACTCAATAAAATGGAGTATTCCTTTGCAAATGATAGAATGCCACTAGCAAAATACTATTTGGTGCATTGGGGGTCGGAAGTTAACAATGTAGAAAAAGAGATGATGCTCAATTGGATTAAGGAGTATCGTAAAGCAAATCACTACAATGGATTAGCGACTACAGATTATGCAAATGAGCCAATACAAGTGATTCCGGAATCAATTGAATTCGATGTAGCTAAAGCTGAATTGGGACGTATGTTGTACAACGATGTTCGCCTCTCGGTAGATAATACGATTTCTTGTGCTTCGTGCCATGATTTGAGCAAAGGTGGCACAGATAACAAACCTTTCTCGGAAGGTGTAGGCGGTCAGTTTGGTGGTATAAATGCGCCAACTGTATTTAATGCAGTGTTTAATTTTGTACAATTCTGGGATGGTCGTGCTATAGATTTAGCTGCTCAAGCAGCAGGTCCTCCGACTAACCCAGTAGAAATGGCTCACAAGAATTGGAGTGATATTGAAAATATATTGGCAGCAGACAAAGAATTTGCTCAAATATTTACACAAGTGTATCCATCGGGAATTACGGCAGCAAATATATGCGATGCTATTGCAGAATATGAGAGAACACTGATTACCCCAAATTCGGCATTTGACCTCTACCTCAAAGGCGACGCTAACGCTATGACAGCTGAGCAGATAGTTGGATATGAACTTTTCAAAGAAAATAGTTGTGCTACTTGCCATGCTGGCGTAAACCTTGGAGGTTTGAGCTACGAATATATGGGTACACGCAAAGATTATTTTGCCGACAGAGGTACTGAACTTACAGAAGAGGACTATGGTCGTGGCAAACAAGAAGAAGATGTTTTCTTTGACCACAGATTCAAAACTCCTGGACTTCGCAACGTAGCTCTCACTGCGCCTTACTTCCATGATGCAACACAAGCAACTCTACTTGATGCTGTGAATACTATGGTAGAATATCAAACTAACGAAACAGTAAGCAAAGAAGAAGCTGAACAAATTGTGGAATTCTTGAATGCTTTAACGGGCGATATTCCTGTGAAATAAAATAACTATAAAAAAAGAAAAAGGATGAAGTCAATGGCTTCATCCTTTTTCTTTTTTTATAGTTAATTAAAACATAGAATCGATTTGTATATCATTCAAGATTGAGATTATTTTGCGACCATCTGGGGTATTATTGGGATTTGAAGATGCAAAAAGTTGAGCAATAAGAGATGAACGTTCTTCTAACGCCATATTATGCTTAACACGAACAATTGCTTCGTTTTGAGATATAATACTAGCAATGATTCGATGGATTGAGTCACTAACATCTACTCCACTACTTTTAACATCTGCAATGATTGTCTCGAGGATTTTAACAATGTTTATTCCTTCTGATAAAAGTGCTGGCATACCTTCGATACGATACATTGATTTACCGAATTCGGCAAATTCAAAACCTACAGATCGCAACTCCATTTCTATTTCTGTAAAAAGGCATTTGTCTTCGATTGACAATTCTAAAACTTCGGGAAAAAGGAGTTTTTGACTTACCCCCGCAGAGAGTTCGATTTGCGAAAGTAAATTATCATAGCAAATACGAGTTATTGCTCGTTGAATATTAATAAACATTAAACCCGATTTAATCGACACACATAGATAGCGATTTTTATATAGAAAAGAATCTTCAATAAAAGATTGATGTAATAAATGAATCGAATTTTCGGATTTCTCCTCACTCTCTGATGTTAATAAGGGATTATTATATTCTATTTGTGATTGTATAGTCGGTGCTATATTACGGGAACCATCGAAAAGGTCTTTCCAATTACGTGGTGTAACGTGAGTTTGTGAAGTATATGAACTATGCGTAGATTGGAAAGGATTATAGTTTGGATTAAAGGTAATCTTTGGCATTTCGGGTGTAGAATCTGGTGTAGATGTAGCTACTGGAATGTCAATATTATCGGTTGTATCGAAATTAATAGAGGGGGTTATATTAAATTTGCCTAATGCTTCTTTAACCGCAATAGAGATTATACTCCATATTTCACGCTCGTTTTCAAACTTAATTTCTGTCTTTGTTGGGTGAATATTAACATCTATTGTAGAGGGATCGACTTCGAGATTAAGAAAAAATTGAGGGGAATCTTCGGGTGCAATCATACGATCATATGCTTGCATAACTGCTCGACGAAAATATGGATGATTCATATAACGTCCATTGACAAAGAAGAATTGCTGAGAATTACGACCTGCACTTTGTGGTATACCAATATAGCCTGATAATTTGACTAACATAGTGTTAACATCGACATCAACGAGTTGCTGCGAAATATTGCGTACTTTGCGACCGCAAAGAGCTACAATCCGTTGTTTAAATGATGCTGATGGTAGATCATAAATTAAATCATCGCCACTATAGAGTTGGAACGCAATATCGGGGTGAGCTAGCACAATACGCGACATCTCTTGCAAAATATTACGCATTTCGGTTTCATCGGTTTTCAAAAACTTTCGCCGTGCAGGAACATTGAAAAAGAGATTTTTGATTAAAAACTGTGTACCTACAGCGCATTGTTCTACCTCTTGACGAATAACTTTGGATCCTTCTATTTCGATAAAAGTACCCAATTCATCGTCTTTTTGGCGTGTGCGAAGTTCGACTTGAGCTACTGCTGCTATAGAGGCTAAGGCTTCGCCACGAAACCCCATCGTGGTGAGAGCAAATAAATCGTCTGAATGCTTGATTTTACTCGTTGCATGACGTTCGAATGCTAAACGAGCATCTGTTGGACTCATACCCTTACCATCGTCAATAACATATATAGATGTACGACCAGCACCTTTGACTATAACTTTTATCAAAGAAGCACCGGCATCAATAGAGTTTTCAACCAGTTCTTTTATAACAGATGATGGCCGTTGAATGACCTCGCCTGCGGCAATCTGATTGGCTACAGAATCGGGCAAAAGATGAATTATATCCACTAAAAATAGGTTAAGGGTTAAAAATACCTATATTCTTCGGTATAGGTGATTTAAAGGTATGGTTATCCTATGAAGAAGGTTGCTATTGAATATAGAAAGAATTTATAAAGCCAAGAAATCGCCTGATGTGGCAATAATGTAGGCGGCAAATAATAGAGATGCAATGATTATAATAATGCTACGAACAGATTTCATACGACGACTATTGGCTAATTCGTCACGCGAGGGCATATCGTCGGCATCGAAACGACTACGACGAAATGATCCACGACGTATTGATGTTGTAAAACTCTTAGTTTCATCAGTGACACCTAACTCTTTATTCACTCGTTCTGCACGTTCTGCACGCTCTTCTTTAAGTGGATCATAATAAATATTTTTATGAACAAATTGTCGTGGTTTGGGTGTCCGAAAAAATACTATTTTCATATTTTAAGTTTTTATTAAATGTATTTATCTCCAAATTTTTCTTCAACATCTTTAACGTATTGACGTATTTTAGCTTCTTGATCTTTGGGGCATATGAGCAATACTCCATTATCACGAGCGACAAGATAGTTATCTAGTCCATCTACAACTACTAATTCGCCTTCTGGAAGAGCAATCATATTATTTTTTGAATTATAAAACATTGCTTCGCATTTAGCTATAGCATTGCCTTCGCTATCTTTTGGTGTGATTTCATGCAAAGAACCCCAAGTGCCAAGATCGGACCAACCAAAATCAGCTAACATTACATAGACATTGGTTGCTTTCTCCATAATACCATAATCAATAGATATATTTGGACATTCGGGATAAATGCGATTAATAAAAGCTTGCTCTTTGTTAGTACCATAGATATTGTTGCCTTGCTCAAATTTTTCGGCCACTTCGGGGAGATGTTGATTGAACTCGTTGATAATAACATCGACTCGCCAAAGAAACATACCTGAATTCCATGCAAATTCACCTGTAGAAATAAAAAGTTTTGCCATTTCAAGGTTAGGCTTTTCTGTAAAAGTTTTGACCTTGCGAAGATCATCACCGCCTTTACCAAGTTGAATATAACCATAACCTGTTTCAGGACGAGTAGGGTTCATTCCAAGAGTGAGTAATGCATCGTTATTTGCAACAAAACGAAGACCTTCGGTAATAATACGTTGGAATTCTTTCTCATTGGTAATCAAATGATCGGATGGAAGAACCACAATGTTTGCCTTTGGATTCTGCTTTTGTATACGATATACAGCATAGGCAATACAAGGAGCGGTGTTACGACGCATTGGTTCGAGCAACACTTGATTTTCTTGTAATTCAGGTAATTGTTCGAGAATTGTATCTTTATAAATTTTATTTGTTACAATAAAAACATTGGATGCTGGAACTATGCCAGAAAGACGTTCATAGGTCATACGTAAAAGCGAACGTCCTGTACCAAAGAAATCGAGAAATTGTTTTGGTTTTTCATTAGTACTAAATGGCCAAAAGCGACTACCAACACCACCTGCCATGATAACACAATAGTTGTTTTTCATATTTTTAGATATTTGACTTTAATAAAAAAGATATATTGCAAGATAATTTACAACTATAATAACAATTTTTATTTACTATGTGCAAAGATACAAAAAAAATATGAATTATGAATTATGAATTATGAATTATTTTTAGTACCTTTGCAATTGTATGAACACCTTATTTGCCGATATAATATTACCTCTGCCTTTATCGCAGACATATACCTATAGCATACCCAAAAACATGAATAAACAAATTGCTGTAGGGATGCGAGTTATTGTACACTTTGGAGCAAGTAGATTTTATACCGGCATTGTTTTTCGACTACACAATAAAATGCCTTTATACGATAAAATAAAACCTATAAGTGACATAATTGATGAAAAGCCTATAGTATTACCACAACAATTACAGTTATGGAATTTCATTAGTGCATACTATCAGACAGCGCTGGGTGATGTGTATAAAACGGCGATTCCATCAGGTTTTAAGATTGAAAATGAATCAATAATAGATCTTATACCAGAAACATTAGCTAATTACGAACCATCGAGAAGCGAAAATAATGTAATAGCACTACTTAATGACGGACAATCACACAAAATAAACGAATTCAGTTCATCGCAAATCAAACATATCAAACATCTAATAGATATTGGCATAATAGCAAAAACAGACAAAATAAATGATAATTATAAACCAAAATATACTGATTTCATCGTAATAAACCCAATATACTCAGAGAAAAACAAACTATCTGATTTGCTACAAGAGATAAAGCGAGCAAAGAAACAAATTGAGTTGCTGCAATGCTATATAAAAATAAGCAACTATCAAGCCATAGAAAAACAAATTTTGCTAAAAAACTCTAACTCATCAACCGCAACGCTTAAACAATTAATCGATAAAGATGTATTACGCATAGAAAAACATCGTTGCTACCGAATCGACACAACATCAACAGTCGAAATCAAAACTCATAAACTAACCGAATCTCAAGAAATAGCATACAAAGAAATTAAAGATGGATTTACAACACATGAAAGTGTGTTATTACATGGGATCACCTCTAGTGGCAAAACTGAAATATATATTCAACTAATAAAAGAGACTATTGCAAAAGGAGAGCAAGTATTAATGCTTGTACCTGAGGCTGGATTGACTCAACAATTAGCAAATAGAATAAAGCAATTTTTTGGCGGTAAAATGGGAGTTTTTCATTCTTTTTGCAGTAGTTATGAACGCGTAGAAACATATCAACATCAACTATCTGACACACCATACGATTTGATTTTAGGAGTAAAATCATCAGTGTTTTTACCTTTTAAAAAATTAGGTCTAATTATTATAGACGAAGAGCATGACTTGGGATACAAACAAATAGAACCAGCTCCTCGATATCATGCGCGCGATGTTGCAACATATTTAGCCCGAATACACAACGCTAAAACTTTGTTTGGTTCAGCCACTCCTGCTGTAGAGACATATGCCAATTGCTACAGTGGCAAATATAAATTAGTTGAATTAAACGAACGATATGGTCAAGTAGCACTACCAAATATAGAGTTAATCAACCTAAAAGAGTGCTATCATAAAAAACAGATGAAGGGACATTTTTCTTTCAAAATGATTGAAAATATAAAAAAAACTATTGAAAATGGACAACAAATACTATTATTCCAAAATCGCCGTGGATTCGCACCATATATGAAATGTCCACAATGCAATTTTATTCCTAAATGTCCTAATTGCGATGTAAGTCTAACATATCACAAATACAATAATAGTCTATCGTGCCATTATTGCGGGCATGCAATATCACTCAATTCGTATATATATTGTCCGCAATGTAAAGACATTCAACTAACAACACAAGGATTTGGTACAGAACAAGTAGAAGAAGAAATACGAGCGATATTACCAAACGTAAGTGTTGCCCGTCTAGATCTTGATACTTCACGCTCAGCAAAAGCATTTGACTCTATAATTGGGGCTTTTCAAAATAGAGAAATAGACATATTAATTGGCACACAGATAGTAGCAAAAGGCATTGATTTTGAAAACGTAGGATTAGTGGGTATTTTGAACGCAGACAATCTACTATATCACCCAGATTTTAGAGCAACAGAACGTGCCTATCAAATGTTAGTACAAGTATCAGGACGCACTGGACGTCGCGCAGAACAAGGTCAAGTACTAATACAAACATATCAACCAGAACATCCTATTTTTTCTCAAATTATTAAAAATGACTATAAAGCCTTCTTCGCACAAGACTTATCTGAACGCTATACATTCCACTATCCTCCGTATGTAAGGTTGATGCGCTTAATAATAAAACACGAAGATAACAACATATGCAACCACACCGCAGAATTATTAGCCAGTAAATTGAAAATACAACTAAAAAATCGTGTCTTAGGTCCCGATACACCTTCAATTGGAAAAATACAAAATAAATATATCCGCCAAATATTAATAAAAATAGAGATAAATGCATCTATACAACAAGCAAAAGAAATTGTTAAAAATGAGATTCAAGCCGTACTAATGCAAAAACCTTATAACACAACAAATATACAGTTTGATGTAGACCCAATATAAAAAATGAAGCAGTAAACAATTTTACTGCTTCATTTTTTTAGTAAATTATTTTACAAATCGTTTAACCACTTTCTCTAATTTCCGAGCATAATAACGATAACCTAAATCTGTATAATGAATCCCATCAACCGTGCCCTCATTATCGTAACCAAACAACCCCTCTGTAGTTACATAATATAAATTCTTTATTCCTGCTTTTTTCAGTTTTTTATAATTACGCAACCATGCCTCATTTTTCTTTGGCAAATAATCATTAAAGAATGTGTCATATTTTGCATATGTATAAGTATGACCTTCCACCATCACAATTGGCACTTCCGGACGCAAACGATGCAATTCACTAACAAACGCATATGTCAACGTATCGCACATACCCTCTGTACAATTAGGTACAGGATCAAGCACATAACATGCTACATTTGGTATCTGTGCCATAGCTCTAGCCATACACATATCCATCTTACCCTCACCGCTAAAACCAAGATTTATCACCTCGCAATCCAAGTCACGTTGCATAATATTTGTACCAGCCATACCTGTGCGTGTAGCACAGCCTCCTTGAAGCACACTTGTTCCATACATCACAATGCGTTTATCTTTACGAGGACTATCTACTTGAGGTTTAATAATATTTGCAGTACTATCTACCGCCACAAACATCTCAGTAACACCATCATACAACGGCAGATAAATGATAAATTCGTGCATAGTACCATCAAAATTATCAACAAACACCTTTTCACACTCTTTTGTCTCTTTATCTTTCACCATTGGGCGACAAGTGTTTACGTATTCCCACTTACCTTTTTCATTACGAATATATAAGTCTGCCCCTTTTGTGCCTGTATCTGCCATATGATACATATGGAAATTCTTAAGCAAACGATAACGTACACCAACACGCTTAGAATCAGTAGCAAAACGAATTGCCACACCTGCACTACACAATCCTCTATCCCACAAGTCAGGACGAACCGAATCTTTCAACTCCATTGGTAAACGAGAATAAGGCGTTTCTGTATCAAAAAAGCCTTTATTTATCATTCTAAATTCCAATGCATCTATATAACGCAAAGGTTGATCTTCTTTTTTATCTTGTGCTAATAACATAGTACAAGACAAAATGCATAACGCACAAATAAAAATCTTTTTCATAACTCCTTATTTTTTCAATAATACTTTGTCAATTGC
Source organism: Candidatus Aphodosoma sp. (assembly GCA_045635445.1). Classification (GTDB taxonomy): domain Bacteria; phylum Bacteroidota; class Bacteroidia; order Bacteroidales; family Paludibacteraceae; genus Aphodosoma. The sequence goes on along the minus strand of JAZRCE010000092.1, from coordinate 2,897 downwards.
TTCTTTAAGTTGTTCTTTTGGCAATGCTCCTTGTGCAATTTGTGGATTTTCACCCATCGGACAAAATAATAATGTAGGAATTGAACGAATGCCAAACACTGCAGCTAATTCTTGTTCTTGCTCTGTATTCACTTTATATATGTAGATTTCACCAGCATACTCTTGAGCCAACTCATCGAGCACAGGAGCCAAACGCTTGCAAGGTCCACACCACGAAGCGTAGAAATCAATCAAACAAGGCTTATCACCAAGATAAATCCACTCTTGAGGGTTTTTCTCATAGTTCATCACCTTAGCCAAAAATTCAGCTTTAGTAATATGCACCGCTTTCACTGTAACTGTTTGCTCGGTAGTAGCCTGAGTATTGTCACTACCCTGTCCTCCATTACATGCCGACACTGCAAATGCCATCGACATAGCCACCAATAATGTTAATACTTTAGTTTTCATATTTCTACGTTTTTAAAAAAAAATTTCACAAAATTACTCTTCTTTTATCTCTTCAAAATCAACATACTCGCCTTCATCATCAGCTATAATCTTATCTCCACGCTGACGGCGTTCGTTTATCTCTTCTTTTATCTCTTCCTCAATCGGATTGTCCGACTCATCATAGTCATATCGTGGTTCTCTTTTGTGCGACTTAGGAACAAATATACCAAGCACACGAAACACTACATTCAACACTAGTGCCAACACAAATAGTGCTGGTATCAAAATCAACATAAACAAACAACCAAACATTCCCATTTTCTTAATTTATGATTAAATTACACTCTTACTCCCTATTTACGCTCGATTTCACGGAGATTTTCCATATTCTTTTTACGAAGGAATCCATAAATATCCTCAAGGTGTTCTGTCACTTTACCTCCACCAAATTCATATACTTTAGTCACCAAACCATCAAGGAAATCTCTATCATGCGATACCACAATAAGTGTGCCATCAAAGTTTTGCAATGCCTGTTTCAACACATCTTTTGTCTTAATATCAAGATGGTTAGTCGGCTCGTCAAGAATCAAGAAATTCAATGGTTGCAACAACAATTTTATCATTGCAAGTCGCTGACGCTCACCGCCCGACAACACTTTCACCTTCTTCTCCGAATCTTCTTTGTTAAACATAAATGCTCCGAGAATATTGCGTATTTGTGTGCGTATATCGCCTTCGGCTATCTCGTCTATTGTTTGGAATACTGTCAATTCTTCATCCAATCCGGCCGCTTCGTCTTGCGCAAAATAGCCTACTCTGACATTATGTCCCAACAACAACTCGCCTTCGTGCTCTATCTCTTGCATAATACATTTCACCATTGTCGATTTACCCTCACCATTCTTACCCACAAATGCCACTTTCTCGCCTCGTTCAATTGTAAAGTTTGCACCTGCAAACACTCTATGCTCTCCATACGCCTTACCCACATTGTGTGCCGCCACTGGATAATTACCACTACGTGGAGCTGGTGGAAATTTCAATCTTAACGACGATGTATCGATCTCATCTACCTCAATAATCTCAAGTTTTTCAAGCATCTTCACACGGCTTTGCACTTGCAATGTCTTCGAATATGTTCCCTTGAATCGTTCAATGAACTCCTTCGTCTCTGCAATCATCTTTTGTTGGTCTTCATACTGACGTTGTTGTTGCTGACGTCGCTCTTCTCTCAATTGCAAGTAATGCGAATATGTTGCTTTATAGTCGTAGATACGACCCATTGTCACCTCGATTGTACGATTGGTAATATTGTCCACAAATGCCTTGTCGTGCGATATCACCACCACTGCCTTGCCTTGGTTCACAAGCCATTGCTCCAACCACTGAATCGACTCTATATCAAGGTGGTTAGTAGGCTCATCAAGCAATATCAAATCAGGCTTACGCAATAGCATCTTTGCCAACTCGATACGCATACGCCAACCGCCACTGAAATCCGATGTCTTTCGCGTAAAGTCTTTACGCTCAAATCCAAGACCGAGCAATGTCTTCTCGATATCGGCGTCATAATTCACCTCTTCTATACTATAAAATCTCTCGCTCAACGCACTCACCTCTTCGATAAGTGCCATATACTCATCACTTTCGTAGTCGGTCCGCGTCTCCAACTCTTTGTTTATCTCGTTAATACGCGCCTCCATACTGTTAATTTCGGCAAATGCTGTCGCTGCCTCTTCAAACACTGTTTTATCGTCTTTAACCATCAAGTGCTGTGGCAAATATGCTATAATTGTCCCCTCTGGTGCCGACACTTTGCCACGTGTTGCTTCTCTCACTCCGGCTAGTATCTTCAACAAAGTCGACTTTCCCGCTCCGTTCTTACCCATCAAGGCTATACGGTCGTTCTCATTGATTATAAACGATATATCTTTAAATAGTGTTGTCCCGCCAAACTCAACGGTCAATGCATCTGCTGAAATCATTATATTTGAAGTTGAAATGTGAAAGTTGAAATGTGAAAGTTGAAAGTTAATCCCGCATGGCAACTTTCAACTCTCAACTTTCAACTTTTAAATTAATAAAGTACCTCTGATGTTAATGCTGGCAATGTAATTGTCAATTTATTGCCTTCTAATTTATATTCTTTGCCAAACAATGCTGTATAACCCAATGCGTTCAATGCTTCTACATCTAGTTCGAGTGTTTGTTCTTCTGTGCTGTTATTGATGCACACTACTACGCTCTTATCAAAGTATTTACGTGCGTATGCAAATGTTTGTTCTGCTACATGCAATTGGATATAGTCACCATAAACGAGGGCCATATTGCCACGACGCAAGTGGTTCAACGCTGCCACTTTTCCAAACAATGCCTCTTCTCTATTGTTCCAACCTTCAAAACGCATCATTCTACGGCAGTCTGGGTCGTTACCTCCTGTCATACCGATTTCGTCGCCGTAA
>JAZRCE010000091.1:0-5966 GCA_045635445.1 Candidatus Aphodosoma sp. | reverse complement strand
CAGCTTTGTCGTGTGTACGACGTTTTGCTGTACGTTGTTTCGAATGTTTACGTTTTGGATGTGCCATTTCGTTTTAACTTAAAATGATTAGTTGTTAAAAATATTTTTCAAGGCAGCCCATCGTGGGTCAACCTCGTCGTTATCGGTTGTTTTTATATCGTCACCGCAGCTATCATCGTCTTCATCGATCTCGCGAACACTGTGTTGATTGAGTATGTTCATCATCTCGGCATTGCATTCGCCATCGGGATGCGAGTGGCAAATCGGAATTGCAAGTGCACAAAATTCGTAGAGTGTCCATGCGATGTTGAAAACGCCCTCGTCTTCGGAAATCACGATTAAATCGTCGTTTTCTTCGCTATAAGCTTTTCCGAATTTGATGTACAACGATTCTTCTATGTCGATATCGACCCAAAGTGCTTCGAGACAACGATCGCAAGTGGTTTCGACTTTGCCTTGGAGCATGATGTTGAGCTCGATATTGTGCGATGTTTTGTTGATTTCTATCTGTGCCTTAACTTCACCGGCATTTATCTCTGGTCCTTCGATATCAGCGAAGAATTGATTGTCGAGATCGAATTCTTGATGATGCGTGCCTTCAGATAATGTCTTGAGTTGTAGGTTGTATAGTGATAGTTTATCCATAATATAAAAAGCGGTGCAAAGTTACAAAAAATAATTGAGATATGAAAGTTTTTGTGTGATTATTTTGTGTGTTTTCTTTATGTGGTTGATTCTCAAGTTTCAACTCTCAACTTGTACGGTTGGGAGTTCGATGCGGAATGTGGTTCCTAGTCCTAAATCGGAACTTTTAACGAAAATTTTGCCGTTGTGATATTCTTCTATTATGCGTTTTGCGAGTGAGAGTCCAAGTCCCCATCCACGTTGTTTTGTGGTATATCCGGGTTCGAAAATTGATTTAAATTTATTACGTTCGATACCACGTCCTGAGTCGGTGATTTCGATTATTAGGGTATTTTCTATATTAAAGAGTTCGAAGTCGATGTTGCCATCTTTTCCTTCCATTGCATCGATAGAATTTTTACATAGGTTTTCGATGACCCATTCGAAGAGAGGAGGACTGATGAGACATGTGTTTAGAATGGTATTGTCTTCGATTGAATATGTAATTTTTTTTGATGTTCGATTGAGCATATATCCTACAGATTGTGACGTTATTTGACTTATATTTTGTTTTGATAGTTCGGGGATGGAACCTATTTTAGAGAATCGTTCAGTGATAGTTTTTAGACGTTCTACATCTTTGTTTATTTCAGATACAATCATGTCATTGTTTCCTAATTTTGATTTTAGAATTTCGTTCCATGCCATGAGAGATGAGATTGGGGTACCTAGTTGATGAGCTGTTTCTTTGGAGAGACCTGCCCATAATTTGTTCTGTTCGGCACGTTTATCTGTTGATAATGCCCAAATAACTAGAACTAGAAATAGGGCTATGATTGATAGTTGAACGTATGGGAAGTATTCTAGAAGTTTGAGTAGATTAGAATTGTCATAGTAGATGTATTGACTAGTGTATTCATCAAGTTTGATTTCGATGGGCGGATTTGTGTTTTTTAGTCGTTTGATTTGTTTTTCGTAATATTGTTCAATGTTGTGTTTAGGTTCATTGAAATTTCGGGCTGAGATATACTTGTCACGGTCATCAACGATGATAACTGGTATATTTTCGTTTTTTTCTATGATGCTAAAGATAAAGTCGGAGTATTCGTCATTGAGGATTAGACGTGTGGCTTCAGCCCATGTTTCCATTTTGTGGTGTTCTTCTTTAGCAAGTGATGTTGCTATATGATTGGTAAAAATGATTGATATGCTGACTATTATTGCAGCAAGGATTATTAGCCAAATGCGTGATTTCATAATTTTAGTATGAGTAGTTAGTAGCTAGACTTATAATTTGTTTTTTTAGTTTTAATATTTTTTATTAAATTGTTGAGGTTGAAGTGGGCGGTGAGTAGTTGTTGATGGGCGAGTGGGTGGTGTGGTGTGTAGTGAAGATTCCAACAGAAACGTACATCAACAAAAGGAAATTGTACTATATAAACGGAAAATTGGGTTTTATTGTATATTGAGTGTTGATAAATTGCTTCTCCTTGGTTGAGGAGAGATCCATATTGTGGGTAGAGTGGCATGAGTGAGTTGCCTACGTGGAGGGTGTTCTCTATCGCTAAAAAGCGCCATTTTATCGACAATTCGGCAAGGAAGCCGTGGTTGATAAATAGTTGATTTCTATTGCGGTCGCGCTGATAACTGAATATATAACTTGTGCGTAGTGCGAGGGTGTCGAGTGGGGTGAGTTGTGAGAAGTTGACACCGATGAATGGTTGGGCAGTGATGTCGTCGCACACGCCATCGTAGGCATTGAAGCGGCTAGCAAGGTGGTTGAGTTGGGCATTGCCTCCGGCAAATAACCATTGGTTGTGATACTCGCCAGTGAGGAGGAGGCGGAAGGCTTCGCGAGTTTCGCGAGATTGCATACCGCGCCAATCGGCGATGAATTCGGCAAATCCGTGGCGTGAGGTGTAACCGAAATGTACGCCTTGTATGTTAGGCGAGAAATAGGTGAGCGAGTCGCTGCGGAGATAGGCGGGTAGGGAGGTGCGGATGTTGCGCCAAGGGATGAAACCAAAAGAGAGGTTGAAGCCATGCTGGCGATAGCGGTAGTAGATAGTGGGGGTGAGGCGAATGTCGCGCCAAGTAGAGCCGAAGGGTTGGATGTATGATACGCCAGCGATGAGTTGGTGGTTGCCATAGACAGAATCGTTGAATTCTATGCCAATTTCGGGTGATAGACGTGTGCCGAATAGGGTTTGTGAGGGGTATGATGGGATGTGGCTTTCTCGGTTGTCAAAAAAGGTGAGAAAGTCTACGTCGTATATGAATTTCTGCGCACTGATTGTGCTTGAAATTAGTATGAGTAGGGTTAATATTTTTAGTTTGGGTATCATTTTTTTTATTTGTTACTTTTGTGACCAAAAGTACTTCGTGATTTTTGCTTAATTTTTATTTGTTACTTTTGTGACCAAAATTGCTTTGTGATTTTTGTTTATTTTTTATATGTTACTTTTGTGACCAAAATTACTTCGTGATTTTTGCTTTGCTCGGCATAATAAGCAAGCTCATTCTGCTCTCGCTTGTCGCAAAAAGTAACCAAAAGTCTTGTGCTGTGCTTAAAAACGCTAAAGTCTAGCAATAAATCCTACAGCGCTTTAAACTCGGGCGGTTTTTTCAGCTCTATAAAATTCCGATTTTTGCCCGTGAGTATTGCACTTCGTTGTTGACCTGTGTAACCTCGCCAGAAACCGCTGCTTAACGGATTTATTACTATCCTTTTTTTAGCGTTTTTAAGGCAATGCACGTTGAAATTGCTTATGCTCGGCAGAGTTTAAGCAAGCTTACTCTGCTCTCGCTTACTCGCAATTTTAAGGCAAGGCACGATGGAGCTGTTATCTGTATTTTCCTTCGGTGATGTCTTCGCGGATGGAGAGGTAGCTTTGGTAGCGGCTTTGGGCTATGAGGTGTTGGTCTAGGGCCTCGAGTACGGCACAACCTGGCTCGTGGGTGTGAGAGCAGTTGCCGAAACGACACTCTTTGGAGATACGGAAAATCTCAGGGAAGTAGTGCGAAATCTCGTCGAGCTCCATATCTACCATGCCGAAACCTTTGATGCCTGGGGTGTCGATGAGGTACGACTCTTTGTCGATGGCATACATCTCGCTGAAAGTGGTGGTGTGCATACCTTTGTGGTGATAGTCAGATATTTGAGCTGTGCGAGCATGCGAATCGGGTACTATTTGGTTGATAATAGTGCTTTTGCCAACGCCAGAGTTGCCAGAAAGGAGGGTGATTTTGCCCTTGAGGAGTTCGTTGAGGCGGTCGATGCCAAAGCCTTGAGTGGCAGAGATTTGGAGTGTGTTGTAACCGATTGAACGATAGAGATAGTCCATCGCCTTGAGGTAGTCGAGTTGGTCGTCGTCGAGGAGGTCTATTTTGTTGAAAACTATAGTGGTAGGTATGTTATAAGCCTCGGCAGTAGCAAGAAAACGGTCGATGAAAGTAGTGGCAGTGGTAGGGTTGGCTATAGTTACAACAAGCACGCATTGGTCGAGGTTGGCGGCAATGACGTGGAGTTGTTTTGAGAGATTTGTAGGCTTGCGCACGATGTAGTTACGGCGGTCGTGAAGGTCGGTGATATAGCCCGATTCGGGGTCGAATTCGACGCGGTCGCCCACGGTGATAGGATTGGTGGCCTTGATGCCTTTGATGCGGAAATTGCCTTTGATTTTGCATGAGAAGTCGCCTTGTTCGTTGCGAATGAGGTAGTCGGCTCCGGTTGTTTTGATTACTAGTCCAGTCATATTTTTTTTAATTCATAATTCATAATTTATAGATTAACGACTTAAAAATAAACATAAGTTTTATAGTTAATTTAATGCCGAATGGTAATTGTGCATTGTTTAAAATGCTTCCTTTACGGTGAAATAGAAGCTCCAGTCGTTTGAGTAGTTTTGGCGGGCGACGTCGAGACGGATGTTGGTTTTGGCTTGATGGATGCAAGCACGGAGTCCTGCGCCATAGCCGATTTTAGGTGTTGCCCAATTCCAATTGTTATAGTTGTAAACATCGCCTATAGAGGCGAATACTGCGCCTTTGAGGAATCGCCAAATAGGGACACGGAGTTCGGCTTGTAGAGCAAATAGTGTGTTATTTTTGAATTTGTTTTGACGGATGCCACGCACAAGGTCTTGACCGCCGATGGTAGGTAGAAGCTGAAATGGAATATTGTTGCCAACTGCTATTTCAGAGCGGAAATTCCATGCGAGGATGAGTTCGCGGTAGAGAGGGATGTAGTGACGGAGGTCGAGTTGAAAGTTGAAAGTTGAAAGTTGAGAGTTGTGAATCCCCTCCGCCTGCGGCACCTCCCCTAATTTAGAGGAGGAATTGTTGAGTGAAAATTGATGATAGTAAGTTATGGTGGTTTTGAAGAATAGTCCGTTTAGTGGGTAGTAGTTGTTAGAGCGAGTATCGTAAGAGATTGAGCCACCGATGCCGAGGAAGATGTTTTCGCCGAAACCGTTTGGGAGTGAGGGGTTAGGAGTTAGGAGTGAGGAATTATTATCTGTTATCTGTACTCTGTTATCTGTACTCTGTATAGAGTTTTCATAGCGGAGGCGGACGTTTACGCCGGCGAGCCAATGTTTTGATATGTAGAAACTTGGGCGAGCTTGAATGTCGATGAAATTGGATGTATATCGTAGTGCAGGGTTATAGACAGAGTCGATGTTGTTGGTGGTGCCGAAAAAGAGGTCGGGGTAATGCTTTGCAGAGAGGTAAGCATCGAGATACCAACGAGTTGATGTGTTGAAATAGATGCGCGAATTGGCATTGACGTACCATTGGCGATTGAGCGTATAGCCCATGTCGAAATTGAGGTCGTTGAATTGGGTGTTTTGTTTTGATGTGTGGAAATACCATACGCCAGTGATGCCAAATTGCCAAGAAGTTTCGGGTGAATAGCTTGGGTAGGGCAGAGCCATGAAATTCCAATTCATTAAGGCGTCCCAACGATTAGAGTTGAGAGTTGAGAGTTGAGAGTTGAGAGTTTTACCCATCCGGCCTTCGGACACCTCCCCTAAGACAGGGGAGGAATGAGTTGTATCGGTGTTGTTTTGTGCATAAATTGGTGTTGCGCGCAAAATAATGAGCAGCAGAAGGAGTCTGTTGCTTTTAATGGCAAATTGCCTGAGATTGGAGTACCTCAGGCAATTGTTTATATTTAAAGAAATTTGTATCAAGAGGCAGAATTAGATAGTCATAATTTCTTTCTCTTTGGCAGCAAGCATTTCTTCGACTTTTTTGATGAATTTGTCGTGAACTTTTTGTACTTCTGCTTCGCCGTCTTTTTCTACGTCCTCAGGAAGACCATTTTTTTGTTCTTTTTTGAG
>JAZRCE010000090.1:0-6718 GCA_045635445.1 Candidatus Aphodosoma sp. | reverse complement strand
ATCACTGTAGTTACTTGCGAAAACTACACACATCAAACTCTATATCAACTACCTACAGCACCTTCGCCTAACCTACCAAATATGCGAAGCGTCTATCTTTATCCTGCAATGTGCTACTTCGAAGCTACTCCAGTGAGCCTTGGTCGTGGCACCGACTATCCATTTCAATGCTATGGGCATCCAAATATGTTGGGGTATGATTATAGTTTTACTCCGACATCGCGCTTTGGGGCCAAAACACCACCACAACAAGATTTGAAGTGTTGGGGAGTTGACCTTAGTGTAGAGCCATCGCTTGACACAATATTTAGTCGTGGAGTTGACCTTACTTATTTGATTGATGCATACAACAATCTACACCTTGGCGACCACTTCTTTCGCCCATTCTTTGAGAAGTTGATTGGTGTAGATTGGGTACGTAAAATGATAAAATCCGGAAAAACTGCTGATGAAATTCGTGCTATGTGGAAGGATGATGTGGCAAGCTTCCGCCAAAAACGAGCTAAATACCTCCTTTATACAGAGTAAATATATTTGATATATAACTACTTAATTTATGAAGTGAAAATAGTTATCAAAAAACTTGTATATATCAAATAAATGTCGTAAATTTGCACCCGTTAAAGTTGAGAAGAGAATAACTTTCAAATTTCAAGTTTTAATTTTCTAATTTTAAGTTGGTGCCATAGCTCAGTTGGTAGAGCAAAGGACTGAAAATCCTTGTGTCCCCGGTTCGATTCCTGGTGGCACCACAAAAAATCAAGCAGTTATCTTTATTAGGTAACTGCTTTTTTGTTGTATATGGTTGTTTTTTGGATGATGTTGATTTGGCATATTATATTGAACTCAAAAAAGAAATGGAAAGATATCATTCCATTGTTTACTTTTTCAGGGCAATGACTATTTTTTTAGGAATATGTCTATATTTTTAGTAAAATAACCCAAAATCTGTCTACTTATTTTAGGAAAAGACACACGTTTTGCGAAAAATAAGGACTTGCAAAGTTTGCAAAGTTTGCAAAGTTCGGCATAACATGCTGATTATTAATATTATTCTCTCTTTTTGTACTTGCAAAGTTACGAAACAGCTTTTTTTCTAAAACCAAGATAATCAATTTATTAGTAACTTTGCAACTTTGCAATTGCAAAGTTGGCTTTGTGTGGTAATTTTTATAGTTAAAAGGTGCGAAAACTTTACTGTCGTGAAGTTGGGCTACGCCTAGGCATAGCTCAAACAAGTTTGTCTCTGCTCTTGGCTTGCACCAACTTTGTTGACTTTGCAAATCATAGGAGTAAAAGTATCTGTTTCCTTCGGTGAAGGTTGCTTGCACCTTGCTTGATAGTAAAGGATAGAGAACTTTCTTTTTATAAAATTATCTTGTATATTTTTGTCAAATAAGAAAACAATTAATGTTTTTTTAACTGGTAACTTTTATGTTCAAAACATAAAAAAATAATCAACAAAAATTTTGCTTTATTAAGAAATAAATATTACATTTGCCGTTGCCGATTCCATGCCGGGGCAGTCTGCCTTAGAAGGGTGGGATTGGCAAGACATATATAAAATGGCTTTACTATAACGCTTTGATATTCGTTGTCTTAGAACTTCGCAAACTCTAGTACAGGAGGAGATTTATTAGGTCTTTTGACTGTGATTGAGAAATATACAGAAACCCAAAGAAATATAAATATTGTTGCTATTGATGGAAATGTGGAGGCTATTAAAAATACCTATTTGAAAAAATAGGCGTATTACATCCTTTTAAATTGATATGCTATTGTGAAAAATAAAATTTATGCAATATTTTAGGACTGTAATGCGTTATAAATAAGGATTTTTAATTTTTAGTGTTATGAGTAAAATGAATTTATTTTGGAAAATTGTGAAGTGGATGTTTTTGGGTGGTGTTGTGATTTTGGTACTTTTTATTGTACTTTGTTTCTTTTTGATTGATAGGAAACTTAATCATCCATCTTGTGATTCGGCAGAGGATGTGATTGTGGAGATGGAGGCGTATGTTGAATATGATTTTAATAGTGAGGATTATGAGGTGGTAGATTGGTGGTGCTGGGTTTTTCCTGATGTTCAAAAAGGTGTCACTTTATCAATAAAAGATGAGAATGCTTGGAAAGATATTGTAAAATATTTTAAAGCACAGAAAAACACAATGGTAAATGATAAGAATACTTGTTGTAAAAATAGTACATATTATGATGAATATGGTACTGTGTCTGCGCAAGAGAATTTTACTTTAGACTATAAAACTCGTGAAATTAAATATAGCTTTAATGATTGGTAATATAAAAAAAGCATTTATCATTATAGGCGTAATTTTATGTGTCGTTGGATATCCGTTTCGTTCGATGTTGGTAGAAGTGGTGACTGCAACAAAAGATCCTATAGAGGATGTGAGGGAAGGGGATGTGATTTTTCAGACTTCGTTGTCGCAACAGTCGCCTTTGATAAAAATGGGTACTCGTTCTACGATTACGCATTGTGGTGTGGTGGTGATGAAAGATGGAAAACCATACGTTCTTGAAACGCAGAAGACTTTGGTACTTACTCCGTTGAAGAAGTTTATTGCTCGTGGCAAGGATGGAAAATATTGGCACAAACGACCTAAATTAGATAATATTAAAATCAAATATAGTGGTTATTTGGGTAAGCCCTACGATTTAGCATTTAAGTTTGATAATGGTAAATTCTATTGTTCGGAATTGATATACGACGTTTATCTTAATCAGTTGGGCGTAGAGCTTTGTAAGCCTAAAACTATTGATGATTATTTGATATTTGGCTCGCATCGTATACCGAAGATTAAACAAGCAATGAAAAAACGAGGTATCACGATGGAGCAATATGCAATTGCGCCTGTGGATGTGTTTAACTCAAAAGAGTTGAAGTTTGTGAAATAATAAGAGCAATATTTTTGATATATAGTACGTTAATTGATTATAGATATTAACGTTTTATTAAAATATTTATAAATATGAAAATGGGTAAAAAAATTGGAATCGGAATACTTGTTGTTATTCTTTTATTTGCATCTAATATTGCCATCTCCAACAATAATTGGTCCGTTTAAATTTCACGAAAGTCTTATTCGCTATATGCAAGACATAGGATGGTTGTATGCTCCTCATTTTAAATGGGTTTTAGATCTTGAAGAGTAATTTATTAGCTATGAAAATAAAGATAATCAAAACAATATTCCTAGTTCTGCTGTTCTTATTTTTTGCGTCGTGGTTTTATCGTATCATAATGCTGATGCTGTTGGCGTGTGTATGGCGAGAAGAAATCAAGAAATACAGACCCTGGGCATACAAAGCCATTATAAGCATTCTACTCATCGCCACATTCTGTGTGCTTCCTCGTTATCGCTACAATACAAACGACCGAGTGCGATTAATCTACCAAGACGAGAAGGGTAGTCCTCAACTACCTCCATTAACACACTATTTGTTCAATGTAGTGTTCCCAGAGGAAGAACTTTGCAACTTAGGAATATGGTGTGCTAGAATTGCGCCTAAACTACTGCCATTATCAGATAATCTATTGGGGGATTTCAGACAAGATGATAGGGTAGGTAATATCCAAAAATTCTACCGTCCATTTCGTAGTTTGAATAGAAGTGGACTGTTTATGATGTCGGGTACAACAGCTCAAGTATTCCACATGCAAGGAATAGATAATACGCAATCTGTTTATGTGATTGAGCCAAAGCATTTTGATGAGAAACAAGAGTATCCAGTTGTTTTTTTCATGCATGGATATTTGGGCAATTGGAAATTGTATACCGGATTGTTGAAGAATTTAGAAGATTGTATCGTGCTTTGTGTAGGTACTAAAGATTGGTCAGGTAGATTTACGAAGAAAGATATTAACAACTTGTTTAAGAAGCAAATACCATTTTTAGAGAGTCTTAATTATAGGGTACATAAAGACCAATTGCACATTATAGGATTGTCGAATGGAGGAACTGCTACAAATATAGCTTATGAGGGATTTGCTAATAAATTTAAAACAATTACATTTATTTCCACAAATATCAATCAGACCTATCCAATATCAAGCAAAGTATTGTTCATTGGTGGCGGTGATGATTATTTTTCTAGTACATTGCCAGTAGCTTATGACAAATTAAAAAACAATGGCTCAAAAACCAATATATATTGGGATGATAATGAATCTCACTTTATTATAGTGAATAAAGCCGACGAAGTTATAAACTTTCTAAATAAAAATCTACAATAAAAAATAGGCATAATCAAATATGATTATGCCTATTTTCTCTAAAATAATACCCATTCGCATTGTGTATCCAACACCCCAAAATATCCCTACCCAATAGCAACCTTCAAGCAACCTATGTCGAAGAAAACTACCACACACTTACAGTGTGTATCTTTCTTTTACTATTAGAAATCTTTTTTTGACTTTGCAAGTTTGCGAAGTTACACAAAAAACACCCTCACAACCTACAATTCGCTCTTAAAAAACATCTCCACAAATACAGGAAAATGGTCACTCACACCACCTTGATAAAACGAACCGACATAGGTTCTCTTTGGTACCATTTCACCCGTACGTTTATCTCTTTTTGAAATCCATTTTGGATGATATACCTCTGCATCAGGCATTATTCTCACCGATAAATTACCGTTTAACAAAGCACCACTCACAATAATCTGATCCAACATATCCCACTCACCATTATGAAAATACGATCCAATCTCTTTGTTTTCAAAAAGATATCCATCCCAACAAAGATTATACAACTTCATATCCTCAAACAACCCACTCGTATATGGCAAAGCCGCAAGGGTAGTAGTAGGTACCTTATCCGAAGGATTATCATTAAAATCACCCATAATCACTACTGCTGCCTGTGGATCTATCATTTGTACACTATCAACAACTTCACGAACAACTTTTGCTGTAGCTTCTCTATTTGGTTCAGAAACCAATGCACCCTCTCTACGTGAAGGAAAATGCACTTGAATTATATGTAAAAGGGTAGAATCAGCAAGAGTACCGCAAGTATATAATAAGTCTCTACCGCGCTGGCCATTAGGTAAATTCACTGGTATTGGGCGAGATGCAAGAGACGTAAATTTATCTTTTTGATAAAGTAGAGCTACATCAATACCACGAGCATCGGGACCTTCATAATGAACATAATCGTACCCCAACTGATCATAAGGATCAGATTTAGTCATAATATCCAATACAAAATTATTTTCAACTTCACAAAGACCAACAAGCAAAGGCAATTCATCTCCACCAACACCTACAATTACTTGCATTACTTCATGCAATTTATCGTAAAAACGTTTATTTGTCCAACGCAATTCAGAATTAGGTAAATATTCTGTATCCTTTTTTAAAGAATCATGTTGTGTATCAAACAAGTTCTCTACGTTATAAGTTATTATTTTCATAGATTGTGAATTTAATATAAATATCTGTATAACAAATAATAAAACAAATAATAACAAGCGTTTCATATCATAATTTATTTCCACCACAAAAGTACATAATATAATTGACAATATCAAATATTTTTTGTAATTTTGTCCTTTAATTTAAATCTTAAATATAAGATATACAAAATAAACAAAATATATCTTATTTCTCTCTATATTTATTATAAAAATAAAAATAATTATCTGCAGGTTAAGTTTCTAATATCCTGCATCTAACGTCTTAATTCTAGAAAAGAAATGAAGCCAACATTATTTATTCTTGCTGCAGGAATGGGCAGTCGTTATGGTGGATTAAAACAACTTGATGGAGTAGGTCCTTCTGGCGAAACTATTATGGATTATTCTGTATTTGATGCTATACGTGCAGGTTTTGGCAAAATTGTTTTTGTTATTCGTCACGATTTTGAAGAAGATTTCAAACAAAAAGTTCTTTCTAAATACGAAAACCTCATCAAAGTAGAACTCTGTTATCAAGACCTTAACGCATTACCTAGTGGTTTTACTTGCCCAGAAGGTCGCACAAAACCATGGGGTACTAATCATGCTGTTCTCATGGGCAAAGACGTTATAAATGAACCATTTGCAGTAATTAATGCCGATGACTTCTATGGTAGGAATGGATTTGAAGTGCTCAGTGAAGCATTAAGCAAAATGACAGAATGCAATGATTATTGTATGGTAGGGTATCGTGTAGGTAATACTCTTAGTGAGAGCGGAACAGTAAATAGAGGTGTGTGTACTACAGATGAAAATAATTATCTCACAACTGTAGTTGAACGCACAGGCATTGGTTACAAAGATAATGAAATTGTTTTCATAGACGAAAACAACGAAAAACAAACCCTCGATGCAAATACACATGTTTCAATGAATATGTGGGGATTTACGCCTGATTATTTCCGCCATTCCGAAGAATATTTCATCAATTTCTTAAGCGAATTTGGTCAAGAAATGAAATCAGAATTCTATATACCTACAATGGTTAATCACCTTATAAACAATGGAACTGCCAAAGTTAAAGTGCTCGATACAACATCTAAATGGTTCGGTGTAACATATGCCGAAGATCGCCCTGATGTTGTTGTCAAACTACAATCATTAGTTGATGCAGGAGAATATCCAACACCTTTATTTAAATAAATATTTTGTAGGAAATATAGAGACGCAAATTATTGCGTCTCTTTTTGTATAATCTTTTATTAGTATTTTACCTAATTTTTACAGCTAAATT
>JAZRCE010000089.1:0-6608 GCA_045635445.1 Candidatus Aphodosoma sp. | reverse complement strand
CAACCAATTCTATCAAGCATCGCCAATCTTGAAAGAAGAGAATGCTGAAGTGAAAAACTTACGTCTATTGCTTTCGGCAAATGTGGCTAAAGTGATTACTTCGGGTATGGGATTGCTCGGTATCGAGATGCCAGAGAGAATGTAAAAAAGAGTTGAAAGTTGAGAGTTGAGAGTTGAAAGTTAAATTAACTCATAATCTTATGACTGACAAACTAAATATCAAAGCGCAATGTATGAGGTTATGCCTCGTATGTTGCGCTTTGTTTTTTTCGTTATCGGGATGGGGACAGGCGCAATGGGGACCCAATGCATTGCCAGTGATAGATATGTCGGCAGGAGAGACATCAGAGGAGTTATCGGTGGAAATCTCAGGTAGTTACTTTAGAGGATTTGATCAAAGCAACACATTTACACCAAATCTGCGATTAAATATACCACTATTTTCGCGTTGGGCGAATCTTGAGGCGTGGTATTCGGTGATGGATTTTTATTCAATGAACAATGAACAATGCATAATGCACAATTTAACGACACCACACTCCTTATCGCATTGGCATAATGTGGCTGGAGATATTTATGTGAGTACTAATATTCAGGTTTTACACCACGAGTGGTTCGAAAAGTCGTGGTCATACATACCATCGGCAGTTGCTAGAATTGGAATAAAGACAGCATCGGGTGGAGATTTTGAGAATAGACGATTTATTGATGCACCGGGGTATTTTTTGGACCTTACGCTTGCAGAAAAGATAGAGTTTGAGAATAGTTGGGCTCGCTCAGTGAGCATTGCAGGAGCTATAGGATTCTATTGTTGGCAAACAGGGCGAGCAGAGCAAAATGATGCTTATATGTATGGACTAAGGGCTGAATTTGAAGCTCGACATTTACGCCTGATGACAGAATGGGGAGGCTATAGTGGATGGCAAAATAATGGAGATTGTCCGATGACGATTAAAGCGAAATTGGGAGTGCCTTGTCCACTAGGATTTGAACCATACGTGGCATACCAATATGGCATTCGAGATTGGGGATATCACGAAGTTAGGATTGGAGTGAGGTATTCGATAGATGTGGTGAAATAATCACTTTATATGCTCAAAAATTGACCACAAACGACAAGTTTTTTAGGAAAAATATGCCTGTTTTTGGGCGTATTTTTTATGTTTTAAAGGGCTTTTTCTTGTCTCTATAAAAGATAATTACTTGATATTCAGAATAGTGCTAAAATAAAGACACGGAACTTTGCAAGTGCTATATGGTTGCAAAGTTTGCAAAGTTCAGTATAACATTCTGATTATTAACAACATCCACTATTTTTACATTTGCAAAGTCCCCAAAAGTCATTTTATTAACATCAAGATTATCAGCACGTTGACAACTTTGCAACTTTGCAATTGCAAAGTTGGGGTTTTGTGTCCGATATTTTTCTGTTTCTCCCAGATTTTTCCCTTTGTTCTTACACAGATTCCAACAAGATTATTGCTTCACTCGGTAATTAAATAAATTGTTCTCGCTTAGCATAGTTCTATCGCCTTCGAATAAAAGATGCCAAGTTTGCAAGTGGGTGTGAGAAAGTGGCTGTTTTCTTCGGTACAGGTTGCTTGCACCTTGCTTAAGGTAAAGGAGAATTACTAATAAATTCTTTTACAAAAGATAAACAATTTTGGAGTTCTGAGAATTGTGTGTATTCATTGTTTTTGTGGGCATTATAGTAGCCACAACTGATGTTGCAAACAGGGATTTTTAGTCCTCGCATTTTTAGAGCTACGACATCAGTTTTACCACCGCTAACCATTTGGTAATCATATTTGTCTAAAATAGTTTGAGGGATAAAATTGCTGTCACATAGTTGAACATCGCCTTTACCTATAGCCACAACATCATGTGCTCCTTTACGGTCGCACTCAAGGATGTATTTAACATCATCGAAAAAAGATAGATTACAAGCATTAGCTCCACGACAACCTGCGATTGTACCAAGTTTTTCTTCTTGCACAAACAGAGCAACTTTCAAAATAGGTGCACTTCGCAATAGATTTATGGCAATCCATAAACCATTTTTGTCGTCAGCGCCACAACCTACACAATTCCACATTTCATCAACTGCATAGATGGTGTCATTGTCTATGACAATTTCTCGTTTGCATGGAGTGTGAATTTCATCTAAATGCGCCGCAATGCAAGGATAAATATCAGCTTGACCTTTGGTGATAAAAAGATTGCCAATTGAGTCAGTCTCAATTTGGATTGGTATATCATTCAAACAATCAAGTAGAAAAGACTTTATTTTGTCTTCTCCGCCTGATTTAGATGTTATTTTGTAAAGTTCAGTTAATAATTGCATTTAAATTTAGTTTACATAATCACTCATACCAAAATCTTTACCTTTTTGTCGTTCTAACATTTCTGGAGGTAATTGTTTTTGTACTTCAGGTTCAAAAGCATAATTAAATACTTCTGCTAATGTTTTAATAAAATTCAAAAATGTATTATTGAACACATACACAAAACATTCAACGCGCAAAGTAAATACATTTTCGGCATTAATAAATTGTGCTATATTTGTTTTAGGATTAATAGCATACCATTCATTTTTGTCGAGATATAGGTTGAATTTTTCTGCCATTTTTGTTTCCATTTCTTTATACATTTTGTCAAATGTAGCATAATCTACAATACGCGCCTTAGGGTCGTTATAGCTATCATCATGTTTGTTTGTGTTATAACAAAAATGTAATTGTGTTTTTCTATCTCTCAATCCAATTGCTCCTAAAATCGGAATTACCCAACTACCTTTTCGTGCAGACAAACGATTGATATCATCCAAGAATTGACGCATATTAGGACAATCATCAACATTTGTGATATTGTAGTATGTAACAGGATTATCGGGATCTGTTTCAGTTTCTTTAGCAACAAAATTAAATCCTCCAAGTTTAGCAATATGATAACCTAACCAACTTGACATTGGCTCTGATGATCCAGATGTACTGACAATCGTAACTTTTGAACCCCTATCAATGCAACAACCATAAGGTTTATTTCTAAAATAATTTACAACAACTAAACGATCAGTTGGATTTTCTTTTGAGTTAACAGCCGCAGCTAAATTATATAAATGCAAACAATCTGAATATTCAATTGCCTTGATAATATCTTCTTCTGATATAAATTTGCGTGTGACAATAGTTTGCAATGATTTATAACGAGGAACATAAAAAAGATTTGTGTGCTGTTGGTCTTTTTCAAACTTAAAAGAATGTACGATACGAGAAATATTCTCTTTCAACTCTGCCTCTTGAGCATCTTCAGCCATTACATCAGAGAATGCCGAACCGATGAGACCGGCAGGCACGGCGAAAATAGCAATACCAAGGATACCAATAATAGTGGCAATTAGACGACCTACGAAAGTGATAGGAGGAGTATCGGCAAAGTTGCCTGGGTCGCCGATGTATTGAGCAAATGCCCAAACTACTGAAATCCAACCATTGTCGTAGACCTCAGGTTGCGCCTCATGTTCAACAAAGAATAGAACAAACGAGAGAATTAATGTAACGATAGTAAGAAATTGGAGTGATACCACCATTTCGTCTTTCTTTGAACGTATTGCTCGTGACAATACATTAAACGCCTTCATATAGCGGAAGATACGCAAAAGTCGAGCTATACGAAATGCTTTTAATGCGGCATATGGCATTGGCATAAAGAAATTGAGATAGAAAGGATAGGTAGAGATAATATCTATCAATCCGTAGAATGAACAACAATATCGAACACGACCTTTAAAACCTTTATATTTATCATCGATTTGATCAGCACACCAAATACGCAAAGTGACCTCGATAGTGAAAAATATAGTGGTCAATATATCGACAAAATGTAATATTTTACCATATTGTAATACGATAACATCATAAGTAGAGAGAAAGACCTCAACTGTTGACAATACAATAAATCCTATGATAACATAATCGACATAATTATGCCACTGTTTAGTGCGAAGATTATCGTCAAATACTCGCGCTAATTCTTGTTTTAGTTTTTGAAGTTTTGATTCCATATTATTTTATTTACATTAATTTATTAACCATGCAATGCCGAGACCGATGTTGGAATAAGATTTAGGATTTTGGCAGTTGAATGAGGCATAGAGGTCGAGTTGAACGCGTGGATGAACAACGTAGTTAAAACCAAAATCGAGGTTAGCATCCACGGCAGTTTTGCCAGTTGAAAGGTCATAGCGAGTGAAGTAGTTGTAACTTTCGAGGAAAGCACCAAAATTGTCGGTAATACCAAAGCCCAGACAAACAGCAAGAAAAGTGGCAGGAGTAGCATCTTCGCCATTCCACTCTACACCGACATTATATCCGACATTAAACCAATCGGTAATATCATTTTGAAACAAGAGATAAAGACTTGGGGCTACGTGCATAGTATGTGCCAAATCGGATGTGGATGGAATGGCAAGATTTGCCATAAAACTGATAGCAGGAACATATTGTCCACCCTCGAGTACTTTGATTTTAGTGCCGATAGTGAGAGGTTCGACACTATAGTTCCATGGGGTACCTAAGTTTTCAATTAGAGTGCCATCATATTGCAAACGCAATTCGGCAAAATCAGACAAACCAAAGCGCAACATAGCCGTTGGTAAAGTAATTGCAGATGTACCAGAATAATCCCATTGAAAACCAGTTTCGAACTGAACTTTCTTGAATGGCAATATATCGACACCTGTAGCCATGCCAGGTCGATCGGCTGAAATAGTAAATTCAGACTCTTGTGCGACTAAAACTGAGAGCGACAAGAGAAATAAGAGAGAAAAAATAATACGTTTCATAAAATCTTAATTATTTCGTGTAAAGCAATTTGCATTTGTTGGAGGGGCATAGATGGGTTTTGTGTGCCTATGACTTGCTCTGGTAGGCATGGGAGATGTAGAAAACCAATTTTAGTTGGCAATGATAACTTATCGCACCAGTAGAGCAGTTCATAAAAAAGATGATTGCAAACGTATGTACCTGCTGAATTTGATATTACAACAGGTATATTTTTTGCAGCCACAGCTTGTTGTATCACTTTGATTGGCAACGTTGAGAAATAGGCATTCTTGCCATCTGCGTGTATTGGCTCGTCCGTAGGGGTATAACCATTATTATCGGCACTGCGGGCATCATCAATATTCAATGCCACGCACTCAATGCGGATAGAATCACCGATGCATTGTCCGAAAGCTAATACAATATCTGGCTGGTATTGCTTAAGCATCTCTGGCACAAGATTCGACACTGCCTTAAATTCGACAGGCAATAGCAACTTAATACACTCAAAATCACTTGTAGTATTCTTGAATGAATCTACAAGCGACCAAGATGAGTTTATTTTATACTCATGAAAAGGCTCAAAACCGGTGAATAGTATGCGTTTCATTGAAATTATCGTAATGATGGTTACGGTAATGGTGGTTACTATAATATTTTGCTTAACCTATTAAGCAGATTTACCACAAAATTGCTTAATAGATTAAGCAATTTTATATTGATTTTGCTTATTGTATTAAGCAAAAAAAATATTATTTGAAAGGTTAAAATAGATTTTTCTATATTTTACAATAAAATATCTTAACAAATAGTTGTGTATATCAAATAATTGCATTATCTTTGCAATTAAAATATAGTAACCGTCATTACGGTAATAGCGGTTACTATAATTAAAAGGTATTAATTACTATGAAGTTTTATAATAGAGAAACAGAATTAGAACTATTACGAGAAATTGCTCAACTATCACAAGAAGTTTCGCAAATGACCGTGCTAACAGGTCGTCGTCGTATTGGGAAGACAAAGTTGCTACTACGAGCAACTGAAAAGATGCCATGTGTATATTTTTTTGTATCACGCAAAAGCGAAAGCATATTGTGCAACCAATTTGCTACCGAAGCATCACAAGCACTGAATGTGCCAATTGGTAATTACAATCGCTTTGCGGACTTGTTAGAACACTTGATGCGTATCTCGGCATTACAACCATTTACACTCATCATTGACGAATTTCAGGAATTTGTGAATATTGACAAATCAATTATCGGTGATATACAACGAGTATGGGACTTGAATAAAGACAAAAGTCGCATAAATTTGCTGGCAAGTGGCAGTATATATTCGATGATGCACCACATTTTTGAAAACGAAAAAGAGCCACTATTTTCACGAGCAAGCAATATCATACATCTTCAATCATTCAGAACTGACACTCTCAAAGAGATTCTTGCCGACCATAATCCTAATTATACTGCCGAAGATTTGCTGGCATTATACACATTCACAGGTGGAGTTGCATGGTATGTCGAACTGCTGATGAATGCACGAGCTGTAACCTTCAAAAAAATGGTTGACCATATTTTCCGTGAAAATTCATTATTCCTCAACGAAGGCAAAAACCTATTGATCGAAGAATTTGGCAAAGATTATAGCATCTATTTTTCGATTTTAGAGTGTATTGCTCGAGGTATAAATAGCCGTGGCGACATTTCCAACTCAATTGGGATTCAAGAGATTGGTGGTCATTTAGCACGATTGGAGCGAGATTTTAATATCATCCGACAA
>JAZRCE010000088.1:0-2538 GCA_045635445.1 Candidatus Aphodosoma sp. | reverse complement strand
GCACCATTGGCGAGGCGGAAGAGATAGTTGGTGCGTTCGCGGCGGAGAGCACCATAGTAGGTGTTCATAGCAATGACATTGGCAGAGAGCATATTGCCGAGAATCATACCGCTGATAGGGATGAAATAGCGAGTTTCGAATAGGTTGTCTTGGCGCACTATGAGTCCCATGAAATAGAGGTCGATGATTGCTACGGAGCAGAGGAGTGCCACAGTGATAGGCACGAACATCTGCTTGAGCGAGAGGTTGGTGCGCTTGATGATGGTTTGTGATGCCACGCCTGCCATGATGATTACCCACAACACATTGAGCCACCAAAGGTTGAGGTCGAACATATATTTGAGGTAGAAGCCGATGAGGAAGAGTTGCGCCGTCATGCGTAGGGCGGCAATGAGGGTGTCTTTCACCAAACCAGTGCGGTAGTGATGAAGAAAATATGTAGGGATTATGATGAGCAAAAATCCCCAAAGTAGTGAGGTGAATGAAATATCCATGATTTTTTTTATTTTAACAGAAGTACAGATTTTATGTTTTTTAGAAGACGATAATAACAAAATAACAAAAAATTATGTTTTTATGTTTTTCTGTCTTTTTATCTAAAAAATTATCCGATTTTGATTTTGGTGTCGAGGGAGTTGATGAGTTTTTGGTCGTGTGAGATGGCTATGATTGTGGTGCCGGTGAGGGAGCGGAGATAGTCAATTACGAGGTCGACCGATTGTGCATCAAGCGCAGATGTAGGTTCGTCGAGCAGTAGGATTGGTCGGTGAAGTAGAACGGTGGTGATGAGCAGAATGCGTTGTTTTTGTCCGCCTGATATTTCGGTAATGGCTTTGTCGAGCAGAGAGTGCTCGAGTGCGAGTTTGTCGAATTCGGCAAGTATCCCTTGGTCGGATGGTTTGTGAGAATGGTTGGCTTTGAATTCGAAAGGGGCGAGTATCATTTCGCGAATAGTATTGTATGGGAGCGAGATATCCTGCGGTAGCCAAGAGGTGAGTTGGCGGATTTCGTTGATAGTGTCGGGCGAGAGGTGTAGGTTGTTTACGGTGATTTCGCCTTGTTCGGGTTGTACGAATCCGAGAATGGCATGCATAATGGTTGATTTGCCAGAGCCTGATGGACCGTAGATGACCACCTTTTCGCCATGGGCAATATTGACAGAAAAGCCACTGATTAGTGGCTTTCCGTTGTAACTGAAATATGTGTTATTGAAACGAATCATATATTGATTGGATTTAGACATGAAGACATGAGAACATGATTTTTTTAGAAGACAGAATAACAGAAGAACATAAAAATATGGTATAATAAATTTTGTTATTATGTTCTTATGTCTTTTTTATTTTCGTGTATTCTTGTCTTTCTGTCTTGAAATTTTTTACTTTTTGCGAGTTGCGAGTGACATGAATACTCCGAGCATAACACCAAGTAGGGCGGCGAAGAGGACGCGGTAGCTAGGTGCAAGCATGAATGTGATAGTGTGGGCAGGAATCCAGAAGAGAGGGATTGTTTTTTTGAAGAGGAATCCCCAGATAGTAGCCCAATCGAGATTCACGAATATTTGTTGGAAGTGGAGTTTAGAGAAATAGCCACGGAGAGTGCCGCCATTGTTCATGATGTGAGTGTCGCTCACTTTGTGGAGCACCATGAATACAGGGGCAAAGATGCAGTTCATGAAAGTAGAAATCATGAATGCAGCGAGTAGGTGATACCACGATTGTGAAGCGAGGATGCTTTGTTTGATAAGTTCGCCGTATGTTACATCGGCAGGAGTGATGCCTATAGTGTTGAGTACGTTAGGCACACCAGTTGAGAAGATAGTCATAGCGGCAGAGATGAGCATACCGAGGAAACCCCAAGTGATACCGCGAGGGAGTACGCCAAAACCAGGAGCATTGTAAGAACCCGTTTTGATGCGAAGCCCGATACATTCGCCAGCAGTTGAGAGGATGCCGAATTTGAGGAAACTCATCACGAATGGGTAGTTAGCTGTAGCCCAAAGGAATGCTTGATAGACAGAGTCGAAGATAAAGAAAGGTGCCAAAAATGCTACGGCACAAAGGATAAAAATGATGTCTGCTTTTTTCATATTTATATTTTTTTGTTTTTTAGACAGAATGACTTTATTTTCTCACTGATGTTTATTTTTCTCGCGGAATGCACGGAACACACAGAAGACGACTCGCTTTGCTTGTCGTTGCCATGCGGTGTTAGTTTTTTAGAATGCAAAGGTAGTGATTTTTTTTTGTTTGTGCAAATCTTAAAAATTAGATAGTTGCAGTGTATTGCCAATTTGTTTTATAGTCTCGGCTGGGATATCGTATTCTTTTGCAAACTTGTACCCTATAGGCGATAAATCAAATCCAAGGCGTTTGAATTCTGGCGCATATTCAAATGTGGCGGTTTCTGTCTCTTCTCGCCAAAGTAGGTAGCCGACAATATTGTCCCAAATCTTTACATTAGCTAAGTTTACCATTCGTAGTCCTCTTCATTGTCAGTGGTTTTACGTTCTTTTGTTCGACCAGCGCGTTGATAAAC
>JAZRCE010000087.1:0-7949 GCA_045635445.1 Candidatus Aphodosoma sp. | reverse complement strand
AAATGCAAGACCTTTTTCAAGCGCATCTTTTGGCGTTTTGCTTGTATAACCACCCTCACGGCAACCACACGAATTAGAATAGGTCATAACCCACTTAAAACGCTTTTCGCCACAACTTTCAAACTCCTCTACCATAATGCTAACCATTCCACCACCATTGGATTTAGCATAAGCAAAAAAATCATATGTTCCCATAGGTTACTCCTCAATTAGTCTAACAACCATAAAGATATTAAAGTAAGTTTGAGTCCTTGCTCTTAATACATTCAGTCTGCATCGTGCTTGTTCCTCATTGTTATAAAAGTCCAAACACTGACCAAATCTCATTCCCACATTGCGCCACTCCAAGCCAAAAAAAGTTTTAACTTCTTCTTGTTTCATGAAAGGTGTATCAGATACCACAATGTAGTTGTAACCCTTAAACTTGTTTACATCATCTAACGTGGGATTGAAATATTTAACTCTAAATGTGTCATCAGCCTTATATCTGCTATCAGCATTATACAAATGACTAATAGTCTTAAATGTTACCTTTGTTGCCATAATGTTTTATTTGTTTGTGTTTGTACTGCAAATATACAAATAAATTTTGAATAAACAATAGGAAAACAAAAAAAAGATAAAAAAAGTTGTGAAAATTTGGAAATGTGAAATTTTTTTATATATTACACCAATATAAGAATAAACTCAAACCAACAAAAAAAGGGGTGAAATCTTCACCCCTCTCACTAAAACACAATATAGAAACAATTACTCCACAAACATTATCTTTGTATATTTAGGTGTGTTATCCAATATGTTCATCTTTATTGTAATAGGCTCATTCTCAAAGTCAGTTATTGTCATATCTTTGAGCAATGTGCGTGTGGCAACCATTTTATCCAAATAGATGCCTTCTTCGCTCCAATGACTATTATAACTTGTGGGTGCAATGTTCACAAACAACCCATCTTCAGTCATAACAAGGGCATTATACCAAGCACCACTCGCTGATTTAACAACTGCACCCTTTTTGATAGTCCAAAACTCCCCCTCAAAATAATGCGTGTCATCGTGTTTTTTAGTTGTATGATATTTAACCCACCAAGTTTCCCAATTTAGACTAACATAGTTAGCACCACCACTTGTTACATAATCCTCAACTGAATTATAAACTTTGGTTTCACGATTGATAAAGCCACTAATCCACTGCAAAGGTTGGTTTGGCAACTGCACCAAAAAATACAAAGGGTGTTCAAATCTATTTTTATGCTCATCATCTATGGTGTATGCCAAAATACGAAAAGCAACCAATGTTCCATTGTCATACTTGTAATATGTATGGTTGAACTTAAGAGCAAAGGGAAAATAATATGCGTTGTTCAGCCAATTATGCTTGTAGTGAAAGTGTGGTACATTCAATTCCTTATAAGGTGCAAGGTCTTGCGTAAATTTGATAGGATAATGTAACATAGTCCAATAATGTTTTTAGTTAATAATTAGTGTTTGTTTGTGTCAACAAAGGTAGTAATAAAAATTCAAATAAACAATACTAAATGAAAAAAAATAAAATAAAGTTGTTTTTATTTGGATTATTCAAAAAAAAGTGTATTTACACTAATATATGTGATATACTCACACAAAAAAGAGAGGAGCACGATGTGCCCCTCATACCTTACCTATCCTTGTCTATGGAAAATACCACCTATGGGTACTTAACATTTTCCCCATAATTCACAATATTACCTTTGTAAACTTGTGATATTTTGCCTAACTCTATCATAATAGACGGTGTTAGGATTTTAATTTCAAAATTTATAATCAATAGTAATATGTATAATATCTCATATTAAGGCTTATCTCTTGTTCTCATATCATTGCTGAGTATTGTCGCAGTTTTGTAACTTTCCACTTTATCCCTATTATCTGCGTTGTTGGGGATTTAATTCGCTATTCTCATTAAATAAATTTTACATACTAAACACATATATTGTGTTAGGTCATATCTCTAATGCGTGTCATATATACATCGCTCTTTTTGGTTTAACAATATCAATTTAACACTAATAATTTCAAAGTCATTTACGCCCTTGTTAGGGCGGAGGTCGTGCATCCATAGGTTGAAATTAAATTAGATTATTTAACACTCTTATGTTGGTTTTACTTTAAGTATCGCTCCCAAATATCGTCATCGTACATATCGAGCAACTCCTCGTACTCCTCATCATCAATCAACTCCAACTCGTACTCCAAGTTAGCGATGTTACCCCTTGAAAACTCTGTCGCCCAAAGTCTTTCGTTTCGGATAGAGTTTTCCACACTCTCACGATAACTCTCCCAATCAATTTGATTTGCTTTAATCTTTTGTGCCATAGTTTGTAGTTTTTAATTGTGTTTCTGTATTGCAAAGTTAATAAAAATATTTTAATCTGCAAACTTTTTACCAACTTTTTTTTACTATTTACACCCTCTGTGTTGATAATTATATGCTCTCACACACTCCCAAGAGCAAAAAGCACCAAATTCTTTTGTGAGTTTCACATCCTTACCACAACATTTACAACTTACAATAGGTTTAGCCTTGATAATTCGTGGGTGTAATACATGATGCGATATTAACTCTTTTATCTGTTCTGCAGTCGCTGCTCTAACAATAGAGTTTGATATGCCCTCTTTGCATCCTTTTAGGTAATTTATATCAGTCTTACCCCTTGATAGAGAATCAGCAAGATATTCCCATATATTGCCATTTCCCCATACTATTTTTACATAAGCAATCTTCCTCATAATTCCTAATTGTATTATATGGTTGTAAATGCGTTATCCGCTATTTGATTGATAGTATAAACACCCCATATACAAAAGGCGAATACAAAAATTGCCATGAGGATAATACCTACAAATAATAGGTCATCAGCCAAATTGTGTAGTTGTTGTTTTGTCATAGTTGTATAGTTTTGTTTGTGTATCACAAAGATAAGTGAAAAAAAATTAATATCCAAGTGAAATAAATTTGGATATTAAAAAAAAATGTGTATATAGTTCACACATAAAGATTAAAATGAATTACATCACTAATATTGGTGTAAAATAACAAAAAAAATGAAATAAACAAGAAAAACCCAAAAAAAGTGAGAGAAATTTTTATTTCTCTCACTTTTCTTTTTTAACACTTCTCAATGCTATATTCTGTTATGTATAATAAATTCGTTACTCTCGTTGGAAGATACCACAATGTGACTATATACTCCCCATTTACATCAAAATGTAAACGATAGTCCTCTGTTTCTAATAAGTCTTTTTCCTTAATAAGTTCTGCATCTTCAATCTGTATGTTGCTATTACGGAAAATTCCCTTAACCATAAGAGTATTACCCTTATAATAGGGTGTTACTTGCAACCTTGCACCTTGAATTACATTGTTTCGTAAAAAGGTAATAATCTCTACTGCGTTCATAATTGTATTGTTTTATAAGATTGTTTTAATTGCTAAACTTTGGCGATGTTGATTGATTAAGTTGATTAAATTCTTTTGCTCCTTAAATAATAAATCTTTTGAAACAAATGTATTGATATACATAATTCTTTTGTTATCGTTATAAACACCTAACCCCACACCAAAGGGATATGATTCAAACACCTTACCATCATTTTGGTAATGTGTGCCACGCAAATAATGTGTTATAAAATGCTCTATTGCCGAAACACCTTTTACACTTAAACCCAATCTTTCAACATACCTATCAAAAAAATGTGCTGAATAAATTGTAATAGTTCCAACCTCTTTTGTATTAAAAGTTACCTCTACAAGTGTCGCCCTACCGACTGCGTTACGCATAATAAAATAAGCCGTAGCGGAAATATCCAAATTATACATTCTACATTGGGCAACAAATACTAAATAACCCTTGTTATTATTGGGAGTAACTATTTCAGTTTGCTTACAAATGGGAAATAAAGATTTATTCTCTTTTTTAATCTTATTAGCAAATCGTTGCCAACGATAATTAGCCTTTTCAATCAAAAACTGATATTCCTTTTCAATCTCATTCTTAATCTCATTCTCAGTCATTGTGTAGTGTAACATAGTTGTAGTGTTTTAATTGTGTTTAACTGATGCAAAGTTAATACTTTCCCTGTTAATATCCAAATAATTCACAAGAAAAATGTTAATTTTTTTCATGCATATAAAAAAATAGGGCAATATCTTACGATATAACCCCATATACAATTAATGAGCTTAACAAATAATTCAAAACTCCATGTAAGGTACTTAATTAAGTACCTATTAAAGGACAATGCGTTTGGTTGTAAAATTACAATCTAAATATTTCTTTTGTAAATCATCAAGTAAATTAATTGCATTGATTGAAATAAACAGATTTATTAATGTTGTTGGTAAATGACTTATTCCATAGTTAATATTGTGAAAAGTACTTAATTAAGTACCTATGTTGGTTAATATCTAATCTATCCCATAAAAATTGGTCATGTGTGTAGATAAATCCACATGGCACCCAAAACCATCATTATAATCATTATCATTGTCCACATATCTCTTAAAATCACTATCAGTTAGATAATGTTCCATTGCATCCATTTCCCCCCTATCTCTCGCAGTAAGCGTTGGCATTATCCTTAATATTCTATGAGGGTGTTTCTTATTATATTCCCTATGGTAAGCATTGCGCTTGCCTTTCTGTTTGCTATTGTAATACGTTACCCTACAATGACTACAACAAAAAACTTGTGAATACTGACTTTTAAGAAAGTTAGTTTTACACACGGGGCATAGACAATTTGCCCCAATATTAACCCCTTTATTTGCCCTTATTAAACTTTCCATATATATATATCTTCTTTCTTCGGTTCAAAAACACTATGCAAAGGTAAACCTAAAAAATATAAAAAACAATAGATAAAAATTTGGATTATTCAAAAAAAACTATATATTACACCAATATGGCGCATATTACACGCACCCGCAACATTATTATTACAACAAATAAATTTGTTGTATAAAAAAAAGTAAAAAAAAACACAAAAAAATTTGTTTATTAAAAAAAAAGCACTACCTTTGCACTTGTAATCAGTTTTCAAAACGATTGCAATGTTCTTTGATATATTTGAGCCAAAAAAAAACATAAACAAAAACAAACAATTAACTAAAACAACAAAGATATGGAAATTTACATTTTGACAAGCAAAAGAAATGAGTTTGAGGAAAGTTTAAGAAAAATTAGTACAAAACTCACACACAAGCCTACAATTATTTTTCACGAGCCAAAAGATATGGCTGTTAAGTATTATACAACACCTAACAAATATAGCCAATATAGATTGAATCTTACAAAGGTTGAGATTGATGATTTCAAAAACAATGAGTGGCTACTTGTTGCCAATGTGTATCATCAAGATAGAATCGTTGAGAAGATAAATAATGATTGGTACAAACATATACCATCACACTACGGTATAGACTACACAAAGTGTGAGCATTGTGGTAAATCACAATCGAATCGCATATTAAGCCACATTTTCTACAATCCCCAAACAAAGGAGTGGATACAAATTGGTAGCACTTGTATTCAAAAGGTAGATGGCGATAATTACCTTACCAAATTCTTTATCCGCTTAAAAAACTATGTTTTGGATAAAGGTTTTGGATATTGCGATGATTGGGGAAATGAGTGTGCTTTCTATGGCGGTTTACCTAACAACTCTTATAAATTGTGCGTTCATTTAGCACAAATTTTACCTATCATTGCTGAATATCGCAAAGAGGTAAACGGATGGCGTAAAACTACCTACGATAACCAAAATAGACGTGTGGGTGGTAGTGTAGATGATATAAAAGACTTATATAGTAAGGCTACAATTCAAGCAAATGAAAACCTATTTAATGAGGTTGCAACCTTTGTAAAAAATTTGGATGGGAATAGCGATTTTATCCAAACTATTAAAAAAGGTTTTGACGCTGAATATATCAACTTGCACGAATCATTCATAGCCTTTTTTGCTCACAAAATGTGGGAAGATGAAACAAAAGGCAAGTGGACTGACAAGATGGCTAATGAGGGCTATGCAATTGATAATAAGGTAAGTGGTTTGTGGACTATCACTAATCACTACACATACATAGGTAACGGCTATTTTAACTATGGTCAAACTATGCAACGATACACCTTTACAAATGAAAAAGGCTACAATTTTCAGTTTGATACGCAAGCCGATATAGCAAAATACCTTATGAGTGGGACTCACAACGAAATTGGCTCAATATACAAGTTTGGTGCAACTATCAAAGGTTACACTGAACATAACAAGATTATTCACATAGGTGGTAGATTATCAAAGGTAAAATAACCTACATACGAAAAAAGGTAACCCAAAAAAGTTACCTTTTTTTGTTTTATATACATATCCCCAATAAAGCCTATTTTTAGCCTATTTTATCGCTTTACTGATGATAGACTATATAAATTATCATCTTAAAATTTAATTACCTTAAATCGCTTAAAAATCCCATTAAATGATAACATAAAAAAAGTTATCATTTTTTTGTGTTTTATTTGGATATATGAAAAAAAACTATATATTACACCAATTTAGATAAAAAATATAATATACCAAAATTGTTGCATCAAACTGATTATTTACCCATATTCCAAAATAGACAATTTGAGCGCATATAATTATATCACCTATACCAATTATCATTTATAAATAAAAACACAGTCAAATAACCTAAAAATAGCCTTAAATCGTAATATACCACAATATACCATAATATACTATCGTAATATACTATAATACACTATAATATACCACAATATACTATTGTGTAGGCTTGTATATTGGTGTAAAATAACAAAAAAAATGAATTTTCCAAATAAAAAGCAAAAAAAAAAGAGAGTTTTTTCAAACTCTCTTTTTTTCTCTACAACTACTACTTGATTAGTGCAAGATACTCTTTACAATTTTGTGCTTTGTAGGCAACGCCGTTGCCAAAGTCTATCGTAATAATGTTATCGCATTTAGGTTGTCTAATAACAACCTCATTTGCACTATCCAAACCAAAAGCACTCTGTTTTGAGTTGTTGGTCTTTTGTGATAAGAACGGCTCAAAAATAGCAATTTCTTCTTTTGTGGCTACTCGCCCGTCCACTAACCATATTGGTGTGGGTTGAGTGTTTTTGCGAAATAGAAACTCAAAATACGTTTGCCCGCTTGTTGGGTGTTGCCTACAATAAGGTAGTTTAGAATCAATAAAACCACCACATTTATTGCTTGCGGTATCGTACTTTTCAGTGATACCCAAACGGCTCGCCCTCGCTTCTATCGTGCGTGTATAATCACACCCAATAGCCACATTAGTATAGCGAGTGAGTTTTTGTACTCGCCCCCAAAAGGGATTACCTCGCTTATTCATTTTAGGTGCAGTCAGTGTGATAACAACTGCGCCAAACTGACCTTTTTGCTGAGTTGAACAAATTGTGTTAATCTCATTTGCCAAAGTTACTAACATTGTTGT
The DNA here is from genome assembly GCA_045635445.1 of Candidatus Aphodosoma sp. Taxonomy (GTDB): domain Bacteria; phylum Bacteroidota; class Bacteroidia; order Bacteroidales; family Paludibacteraceae; genus Aphodosoma. Next base: position 436 of record JAZRCE010000087.1, on the reverse strand, counting down.
CATAGTACGAATAGTTTTTAGTGTTAAATAAATCAATGAACTTATGCAATTACCATCGAATTGCAAGAGCAAAGATAAGGCTTTTTTTTCTAACTGGCAAATTTTTTACTAACTTTTTTTCATTTTTTTTCACTACTATATAAATCACGCATAAACATATCTATTTTAGGTTTTAATTTCATACCATAGCAATATGTCATTTTACAATTATATGCGCTGAAAACGCTTAAAAAGTACCTTTATGGGCATTTATATATAATTCCATAACTAACAAAAATCATATCACTAAAAAAAAGTAAAAATATATCACGAAAAATTTGTTTTTGTGAAAAATAGTTATATATTACTTAAATAAGTCCTCTTTATAGAGGATAAATTTAGTTTATGGGAAAATGTTTTATATAAATTTATTTGATTATCATTTTTTATTATGGTA
>JAZRCE010000086.1:0-10597 GCA_045635445.1 Candidatus Aphodosoma sp. | reverse complement strand
AGAAGGCAGTGGATGCGTTGAGTATTTTTGCAGATAGTGAAATAAAAGAGGCTTTGCTTAATTTGCTTGAGTTTACGATTCAGCGTAAGAAATGATAAATTAGATGAATAAAAATAGGACGATTAGATTAATCGTCCTATTTTATTTATCAATCTAATCTATTATTTCTTACGCTGAATCGTAAACTCAAGCAAATTAAGCAAAGCCTCTTTTATCTCACTATCTGCAAAAATACTCAATGCACCCACTGCCTTTTGCCTATATTGTTCCATCTGCTTTTCGGCATACTCAATACCACCCGTGCGAGCCACAAGCGAACCAATATTATAAAAGAAATCTTCGGTGAATTGGCGTTTTTTCACCGCATCCAATATCAACGATGCCTCATTTGCATGAATACTCTCAAGTGCATGAATAAGTGGCAACGTAAACTTGCCCTCACGAATATCATTCAACGTAGGCTTACCTATCTGTGCATTAGGCGTATAGTCAAAAATATCATCTTTTATCTGGAAGCAAATACCCAAATACTCTGCAAATTGGCGCAATGCCTCTCGCTGCTCTGCAGTCGCACCCACACTAATTGCAGCCGACTCGGCGCTGATAGTGAACAACACCGCTGTCTTCTTCTTGATAATCTCGATATAATCATCTTCGGTCGGAATAGAATACGAATGTTGCAACTGAAGCAACTCGCCACGAGTCAATATATTACCCAACAACGCAAGTTGAGTATAAAGCTCTGGCACTCCTGTTTCGGCAATAAATTGCATCGATTTGCTCAACAAATAATCACCCACAAGCACCGCTGTACGATTATCAAACAAAGCATTTGCCGATGGCTGACCACGACGCTCCATAGTGTTATCCACCACATCATCATGTATAAGACTTGCCGTATGCAACAACTCATATGCCGCCGCCACATTTATGGTTTTATTGTTCGGTGCTGCACACAACTTTGCGCAAAGCAATGTAAACACAGGTCGCACTTGCTTGCCTTTTTGCGTGCGCACATGGTCAAGCACTTTTTTTAGCAACTGCTCTTCTGCCGAAAATGCAGAATCTAGAAACTGCTGAAACAAAGCAAATTCAGCAATGATAGGAGCTTTTATCGATTCGTAATTCATATTTTATATTTTTCCTAATTTTCCTTTTTTTCTTCCAACAAATCTTCTAATTGAAGCATTTCATCGCGCCATTGTGCTGCCTCCATGAATTCCAATCGTTTAGCAGCCTCTTCCATTCTACGTCGTGCATTTTTTATAGACTTTTCAATGTCTTGACAAGTCATATATTGCACTACTGGGTCAGCAGCAATAGATGCTGGTGTCGATAACTCTACACTATTTATTGCATAACCTTTTGGTGTAGCCGGACGAACCGAAACTTCCGATTCTCCCTTAGTTGGAAGTGGAGAAACAACTGTGCGCGAAGCTACTGCCTGTGGTGTTATATTATTATCAGCATTATACTTCAACTGCTTTTCGCGACGACGCATAGTTTCGTCGATAGTCAAGCGCATAGATTTGGTGATTGTATCTGCATACAAAATTGCCTTGCCATTAAGGTGACGCGCAGCACGTCCAACAGTCTGAGTAAGCGAACGATGCGAACGAAGAAAACCCTCTTTATCGGCATCCAAAATAGCAACCAACGAAACTTGTGGCAAATCCAAACCCTCACGCAAAAGGTTAACGCCAATCAATACATCAAACATACCTGAACGCAACTCATCAAGTATTTTCACTCGATCAAGTGTATCTACCCCAGAGTGTATGTAATTGCAACGCACGCCATTACGCTCAAGATAGAGATTCAACTTCTCGGCAGAATCTTTTCTCAATGTTGTAACCAAAACTCGCTCATCTTTCTCTACTCTCAAAACTATCTCTTCCATCAAATCGTCAATCTGATTGAGTGTTGGGCGCACTTCAATTATAGGATCTAATAAACCTGTTGGGCGAATAACTTGTTCTACAATAACACCTTCCGACTTTTGTAATTCATAATCAGCTGGCGTAGCACTCACATAGATTGCACGATTGACCAACGACTCAAACTCCTCAAACTTCAAAGGTCGATTGTCTAAAGCTGCTTCAAGTCGGAATCCATACTGCACCAAACTCTGCTTACGCGAGGCATCTCCGCCATACATAGCTCGTATTTGTGGCACCGTAACGTGACTCTCGTCAATAATCAACAAAAAGTCATCTGGAAAATAATCCAACAAGCAGAATGGACGCGAACCTGGCGCACGATTATCAAAATAACGACTATAATTCTCTACTCCAGAGCAATAGCCCACCTCTTTTATCATCTCAAGGTCGTAATTCACACGCTCCTCCAATCGTTTTGCTTCATAAGGCTGACCTCGCTCAATAAATCCTTGCACCTCACGCCCAAGGTCGAGAGCTATTTGGTCGATAGCAGCATTGACTCGCTCTTTGGTAGTTGTAAAGATATTTGCAGGATAGATTTTAAATTCATCAAAACGTTGAAGTGTGTGATTATTCACAAGGTCCAATGTCTCAATAATATCGATTTCATCATCCCAAAACACTATTCGCACTATATAATGGGCATATGGAATACAAATATCTATAGTCTCACCTTTCACGCGGAAATTACCACGATTAAGTTCTATATCATTACGAACATATTGTGCATTAACGAGTTGATGCATCAAATCCTGACGTGAATAACGTTGCCCTACCTTCAATGTAATACAATTTTGGGTGAAATCGTCAGGATTACCTATACCATAAAGACACGAAACCGACGAAACTATCACCACATCTTTACGCCCAGAGAGCAATGCCGCTGTAGCAGAAAGACGCAAACGGTCGATTTCATCATTGATTGCAAGGTCTTTTTCTATATATGTATCAGATTGAGGAATATACGCTTCAGGCTGATAATAATCGTAATACGAAACGAAATACTCTACTGCATTCTCTGGAAAAAAGGCTTTGAACTCACTATAAAGTTGAGCAGCAAGAGTCTTATTATGAGATAGTATAAGAGTTGGGCGTCCAATATTGGCAATCACATTTGCCATCGTAAAGGTCTTACCCGAGCCCGTAACCCCTAGTAATGTTTGAAATGGCACACCACGACGTATACCCTCAGTCAACTCTTTGATTGCCTGTGGTTGATCGCCTGTTGGCGCATACGTTGATGAAAGTTTAAAATCCATTTTATCACTCAAAAATATTTTATTCTCACGAAATAATTAAATTATTTATCTTCTTTTTCTTCAAGAACAAAAATTAAATCACTCTCTGTTATATCATGCGAATGACGCCAATAATCATCATCTCCAATTTTATCACAAGGAACAATAAACAAAATAGAATCACTTTTATATGCCCCATTCTCTGTTGAATCTATATCTTTGGCAACAAGCCAATATTTACGATCATGAGTATATTCTACACCATTTATCTCAAAAGCACCATCAACATCTGTTGTATCTATAGCAGATTCATCATAGAAATATTCAGAATTTCCTTCTTTAATTGCCACCTCTATACCTGATATACCTTGAGAAAGTTTGTTTTCTACACGACCATTTATATGAAAATCAACAGTTGGCACTCCATACGCAGGCATTACATCCCTATAACAACCTTGAAGTCCAACAAAAGTAGCAAGTAACGCAATAATTTTATCGATTACACGAAAATAGGTCTTCTTAAACTCTTTCATAATAGTAAATATCTTATTATTGAGGCTTATTAAGTTCAAATATTACTTCTTTAAATGCAAAAATACGTTGCTCGCCCGATTGAAGGCGAAGATTGAGATGCCCTTGTAGCCCTATCTCCTCAATTTCGGCACGAAAATGTTCGCCTTCGGGTGTTGAATAGTTATGATAACCTGTGCGTCGATAGAGGTTATTCATATATTCGTAATGAAGCGATTGTTTTATATCGTTATTTTGCCAATTATCAGCAAGATAATCGTAATAATTAAGTATATTTTGATATATCTCTGCGAGTATCTCTCCTCGGTCATTATCGCGCCCATTGAGTTGTTTTAGGCTGACTGGATTTGGAGCGTCGCTCACAAACAACTCTTGATTTATATTTATCCCTATGCCAACAATACAAGTGTCTATGGTCGATCCGCACAAAGCATTTTCGATGAGAATACCACACAGTTTTTTATCGCCTACATAAATATCATTTGGCCATTTTATTGTTATTTTCTGACGAATATAGTCTTGCAATGCATTGATTATTGCAAGTGTAACAAGCTCGGTGATAACAAATTGCTCTACTGCAGGTATGACTATCGGTCTCAACAATAGACTAAAAAGTAGATTTTTGCCATCTTCGCTCTCCCAGCGATTAGTGGCTTGTCCATGCCCCGAAGTCTGAAAATCAGCAGATATGCAATAGCCATGAGACAACTCTTCGACCGACATTCGTCGGCGAAGTTCTGTGCTTGTGGAATCTATAGTGTCTAAATATTCTATCATACGACTACAAAAAAGTGTCACTCTCCTTCGGCATAGGTTGCTCGAAGGTCGCTATTGATTGGGGTGTTTTATTTAACAATATCCAGCAACCACTCTTCAATCTGTTTTTTCACATCTTTGCGTTTACAAGCAAAGTTATTAACCATCACTGTCACAGCATATTCTTTATCGCCATGCATGATATATCCACTATAGCATTGCACACCACTAAGACTACCTGATTTAAGACGAGCAATATCTTGGAGTTTGGTTTTATAGAGGAATGACCCTACTGTGCCTTCGCGACCTGCACGAGGAAGTGATTGGAAAAAATCGTCCCAATTCGGACTTTTGCGCATATACACTAATATTTGATTTAAGAAATGTGCACTATATGCATTTTGAACTGCCAAACCACAACCATCATAGAGAAATAATTTAGAGACATCTACCCCTTTCTTTTTCCAAAACTCTTTTACAACCTCAATTGAAGCTGCAGAAGTTGCTTCATTTGGCATTATTAAATTTCCTAACCTACGGAATAACAATTCCGCATAAAGATTATTACTCTTAAAATTGGTCAAACGTATAATTTCGCTCAACTTACGTGATTTATATTCATAAATTAAAGTTCGATGTTCATTAATATACTCTTCTTGAACAAAATAATCACCATCAACTTGTACTCCAACGGCAGACAGCATTTGATACAAACGCGAAGCAACTACAAGGGATGGATTCGGCATTGAAGTTCTAACAACATAATTATTACGATTAGTAGGCATACCCCCTTGCAAATACAACGAAGATGAATATGGAGCACAAAAAGACCAAACACTATCATTTGCTATTTTAAGAGTTCTTACTTCATTATAAATTTTAAGATTAGGAGTTTCAGGCCAAACACTAGTTATGATTGGTCTTGTATTAATATCTCCCGAATTCATTGTAATCACAGAAGTATTATCATAAGCAGAAAGGCCAAAAGCACCTGCTCCATAATAGAAACCCATGTCTTCCCAAACCCACTTTGTTGCAACAGGACATCGATCAAGACATGTCGGATCAACTACAATATTTCCTTTTATATATTTAATTCCTTTATTTTGTATTACTTTAACAAAAAAATCAAGGAAAGCACGATCGCCCAAATGTATAGACCCCAACGTAGGATCTGCACCTCCACGAATAATAAGATCTCCATCAAGGACACCATTTCTAATCTCCCCATTAGTCTCAATATAAGTTGAAAACTGAAAATCGCCACCAAGCAATTCTAACGCTGTTGCTGTTGTTATTATTTTTGTAATAGATGCGGGGGTTGCACATTGTGTTGGATTTTTAGAAACCACAATATTCCCACTTTTTAAATCAACAACTTCATACGATATTGTAGATGCATCAAGAGCATAAGATGAAAAACAATATCCACAAAATAGTAATAAAAAAATAATTTGTTTTATTTTCATACCAATAATCATAAACATTTAACCAATATAAATTAACTCAAAAAAAACAATAACCAAATTATAGAAACACACAAAAAACCATTCAACCAACCCATACAAACTTGACCCAAAGTATGGACTTTAAGTTCCATACGAGCCCAACCCAATATTCCACTTAACAAGACCATAAAATTCAATAAGATCATAGGAGCTGTCCCATATATAATTGCATATGTAAAAATAGCACCACACAGCCCACCTATACTAGAAAGATGTGCACTTATTTTCCAAAACGAGTTGACAATCAACAAAACCACAATAGCAAAAGCGGCACCAATAATAGGTGCTAAATAAAAGACATCAAGGCCTATACGATACAAAAAATAGATTCCAAAAAAATAACTAATTAACGTAAATAGAAAAGGGATAAACCTCTCTTTTTTATTAGAAATAGACAAATCACTAACCTCTCCATATTTCATTGATATAGCCATAATAAGAGAAGGTATAAGCGCTGTTGCTAAAAACACAACAAGCCAAATCGTTGATTTGGCTGATAATGGCAATATACTTAAAACTGGATCATATGCAGTAAAAAGTAAAGTTCCATAAAAAGGAATAAAAATTGGTTGTAATATTAATGATAGTATACGTGCTAAAAAATTCATAATTCTTTTCTTAATCTAGCAACAGGAATTCCCAATTGTTCTCTATATTTTGCAACTGTTCTACGAGCTATCTCATAGCCTTTTTGGTTCAAATTCTCCGTCAACGAATCATCATTCAACGGATTTTGTTTATCTTCATTATCTATTATTTCTCTAATAATGTATTTTATCTCTTTATTAGAGATCTCATCTCCATCAATAGTAGTCATACTTTCCGAAAAGAAATATTTAAGAGGCACAACCCCCCATTCGGTTTCTACGTATTTACTATTACTTACACGCGATATTGTACTGATATCAAAACCAACTTTATCAGCAACATCTTTCAAACGCATTGGTCTAAGATTACGATCATCACCTGAACGGAAATATAATTCTTGAAAATCAACAATTGCCCGCATCGTTTGCAATAAAGTATTGTTGCGTTGTTTGATAGAATCTATAAACCAACGAGCCGAATCAACCTTCTGACGAGCAAACTGAATAGCCTCTTTCATCTCTTTCGTCTGATTTTTCACATTACCCGCAAATTCTTTCACCATCTGCTCATAGTCGCCGCTAACACGTAGGTCTGGCACATTCCCATTATTTAACGAAACAATCAAGTTTCCATTTATATTTTCGACAACAAAATCAGGCATAATCGTTTGCGATATAGTAAAAGCGCCACTACCAAAATTAGCTCCTGGATAAGGGTTCAAATGCTGAATCAAAGATAATGCACTCTCCAACATTGCTTTATCTACATTCAACTTACGCATCAATGCATTATATTGCTTACCCGCAAGCATATCAAAATTACGATTTACAACATTAATCGCCACACCTAAAACATCTTTTTCCACTTTACCTTCACTCCGTTTAGCTTCAAGTTGTATAGACAAACACTCTTGTAAATCAAACGCTCCAACACCTACCGGTTCAAAACTTTGAATCACATCAAGCATACGATTAATTTCATCATCATCAATAGCCCTACCTTGACTTGTAGCAAAATCATCGGCAAGATCCTCTACGTGTCGACGAATATATCCATGTGAATCAACATTCCCGATAAGAAACTCCCCTATCATACGTTCTTTGTCGGTCAATTTCAATATATGTAACTGATCCAAAAGATATTCAGCCAAATCTTGTCCATTACTTTGCTCCCGACGATATGTAGTATCGTCTACACTATGATTATTCACCTTCAACCTATATTCAGGAATATCATCATAATCTTCTCCATCACCATTCCAAGCCATATCCATATCATCTGCACTAAGACGCTCTTCTTCGCGTTCCTCTTCTTCAAAAGCACTATCTTTTATATCATCAGCATCTACTTCCAAAGCAGGGTTCTCCACCATCTCCTCTCGGATACGTTCCAAGAGTTCCATCGATGGATACTCAAGCATCTTTATCACCTGTATTTGCATAGGCGACAATTTTTGCTCTATTCGTGTACTAAGTTGAAGATAACTATTTTGCATAAATCTAAAAAATGTAAATTGAATGTTTTATATTTCAATATACACAATACATCAAAAATAATGCCACAAATTATTTACGAATAAGATTCATAAATTCTTCTCGAGTCTTCGCACTCTCAAAAGCTCCAGTAAAATCACTAGTTATGGTTATTGAATTTTGTTTTTGCACACCACGCATCTGCATACACATGTGCTGAGCCTCAACAACAACCATAACACCAAGTGGATTCAATGTTTCTTGAATGCAATCCTTGATTTGCAAAGTCATTCGCTCTTGCAATTGCAATCGATGCGATATGACATCTACTACACGAGCGATCTTACTCAAACCAGTAACATGATGATTTGGGATATAAGCCACGTGCACTTTTCCAAAAAACGGCAACATATGATGTTCACACATAGAATAAAATTCTATATCTTTAACAAGTACCATTTGATGATAATCTTCATGAAAAATAGCTGAACGTAATATTTCTTCTGGCTTTTGATAATAACCCTGAGTAATAAATTGCATAGCTTTTGCTACACGTTGTGGAGTTTTTATCAAACCTTCACGGTCAACGTCTTCACCTAACAGACGTAATATCTCTTTATAGTGCTCTGCTATTTGGTCAGTGACACTCTGTTGTTCTGGTAAATTTATAAAATCCATTATATTAGATTATTAGTAAACATATATCAAACTTGGAACAATATAAGTTTCGGTTGCAAACTCAGGGAATTCGGCAATAATCCATTGTCTAAGTTCTTGAGCTTTAATTCGCGTATCACAATTACCTATACGGACCTTCCAAAATGGAGATGTATAAGTAATATAAATTTCTTCAGCCAAATGCGGATATTTAGAAATTAAAATATCTTTTATATCAAAAGCCCTTGTTCGAGCCTCAGCTCCCCTATTGCTTGAAAATATTTGTATACGAAATCCTTTCACCTCTTGAGCTTCTGATAGAATTTCTTTTTCCAAAACCATATATATTTCTGGTTTTTGAACTATATTGAAGACTGCTCCAGTTAGAGAATCTGGTTCCGACAACAAACGAATATATTCACTCGTTGTTAATTCTTTCTCCATAGAATTCGAAACATCTAATGTATCTACAGAAGTATTAACGTTCTCCTGCCCAAACATAACAACTGCAACGAATAAAGAAATAAAAATTAATGCTACTTTTTTCATAATCACAAATTGCAAATTATAGATTCATATTTACAAATTTACAAAAACCAAATCCCATTATATTTTTAATATCATCATCGCTATATCCGCGGCGAATGAGTTCCATCGTGATATTTATCAATTCGCTCGAATCATTACAACCTAATACTCCACCACCACCATCAAAATCCGAACCTATGCCAACCGACTCACTTCCAACCAATTTCACCATATGATCTATATGGTCACAAATCGTATTTATATCAGCGCGACCATCTTTAGCTAGGAAATAATTATATAGGCACACGTGTATTCTACCTCCACTCTGCGCCAATTTCACAATCAATTCGTCACTCATATTTCGCGCATGGTCACACAATGCCTTTGCCGATGTATGTGTTGCGATAATTGGCTGACTACTAAACTCTATCGCTTGCTCAATAGTCGAATCTGCTGCGTGCGATACATCCACCATCACGCCCAATCTATTCATCTCTCTAATCACCTCACGCCCAAAGTCCGACAATCCTCCGTGCGTGCCTTTGCCACGTGCCGAGTCACACAAATCGTTATCGCCATTATGACAGAGTGTGATATAACGCACTCCCATATCATAGAATTTTTGCACATTACCTATATCACCTGCCAATGCAAATCCATTCTCAAGTCCGAAACAAACATTCACCGACTGCGCTTCTAGTCCCGACAATTGAGTGTTAAACTTCACTTTTTCAGGATATCTATCCACCTGCTCGCGCAAACGATTGAATGTCTCCACCGCCACATCATGCGCCTCTTGTGCTTTTTGTTTATAGCCAACATCATCAAGCTCCACCTGTGGCAAATATGCCACCATAAACGTACAAGCCACACCTCCATCCTTCATTTTCACAAAGTCAACTTTCACTTCTTCTGCATCTTGACGCACTCCAAGGTCAGTCGTTTCTGTCCACACCATTGGCGTATCTGTATGTGTATCAACCACTGGCGACGTGCGATGCAACTCACGCGCATGTCCATATACCTCAGCTTCTACCATCAACCAATCAAACAATGCTTTTTGCTCCGGATGCTCTTTATACAAATTCTCTGGATGCCATTGCACACCAATCATCTTATATCCTGGCACCTCTATTGCCTCTACTATACTATCTGGCGCAAAACCTACTGCACGACACGATGGCGCTATCTTTCTCAACGACTGATGATGGAACGTATTCACTCCAACCACTCGCTTACCCATCACCTTTGCAATCAACGACCCCGGAGCCAATTCCACCTCATGAGCCACCTCACTACGAGGCTGATCTCCCTGTGAATGAGCCAACAACGCCTCCGAATTCTCTATCTGTGTATAAATATCTTGATAAATATCTCCA
>JAZRCE010000085.1:0-12728 GCA_045635445.1 Candidatus Aphodosoma sp. | reverse complement strand
AAAATGGAAATAGATAAAGAATATTTACAAAAATACGAAGAGGAGTTGACTCAAAAACTGCTCCGTCAGGCTCACGATTTGCGTTGTGGAGCTGAGCAACTCTATCATACTGAGGATTTAGAAGAGATGTGGCATAAGATTGCACCACAATACATGGTGGATGCAGTGCCCGAAATAGCTCAATATCCAACTGTGGCTATTGCATGGGCTGGTTATATTGGCATGGCTCTTGCTCATCTTTGGGATAAGGATTGGGACGAAGTGCTTCGTCGCGAAGATGTATATGCCTCGTTGCGCGACTCTCGTGGTTTCGACGAGATGGACGAGTATATCATCGAAGGCGTGATGGGTTATTTGCTCGATAGCAAAACTGCTCAAGGTTTCGAAAACCTTATGCGCTCACTCTCGCAAACTGCATTGGCACAAATTCGTCACGAAGAGATTGAACCACAAAGCGAAATGGCATTCCACGTCTTTGCTCGCACCACTAAAGTAATGTTCCGCATCGGTGCAAGTTGCGAACTCTATCGCCTCGGCTACAAATACCAAAAAGTTTAGATATTTGTTCTTAACATAAGTACAAAAATCTTTGAGGTTGGTTGATTATGTTATAGCGAGGTTTCTTTTGTCTTGTGGGGAGATTGTTTTAAAAGTACAAGTGTTGGATTTTAATAGAATAACAAGGTCTGTACTTTAAAGAAGTATTTGTCCGTTCTTAATTGTAAAAGTATACTATATTTCGTAAGCGAACAACGAAAAATTTGTACTTTTGTTAAAACTAAAAACTTGATTTATGGAAATTTTCTTATTCATTCTTTCGGCGGTGTTGATTATTGTGGGGATTATTGGTGCAGTAGTACCTGCATTGCCTGGTCCGCCATTGGGCTATGTGGGACTATTGTTGTTGCATTTCACTGACAAAGTGCAGTTCTCAACTTCATTTCTTGTAGGTTGGGCTATTGTTACATTGTTGATAACTGTACTAGATTATTTTTTGCCTATTTGGACAACTAAAAAAGTGGGTGGCTCAAAGTCTGGTATTAATGGTAGCATAATAGGTATGATTATTGGTATTATATTCACACCTATTGGGATGATACTTGGTACGCTTCTCGGTGCAATTATAGGAGAAATGGTCGGTGGTGCTTCGGGTGAGCAAGCTTTGAAAAGTGGATTGGCTACATTTGTGGGTACTATGCTCAGTATTGGTGTTAAATTGATTCTTTGTATAGTATTTGCAATATATTTTATAGTTCAATTGTTTTAAACTATTATATATAATGTGGGTCTAAAAAGTAAAGGAGGATGTAATTATGAAACGATTAGTATTATATATTTGTGCATTTTGCATTGTTGGTAGTGTATTGGCGCAACGCTACGATTATGATGATATCTATTTTAATCCTAAAAAAGATATCAAACCTGTTGTCGTCGAGATGCCAATTATAGAGGAGGTTGAGGAACCTGCTATTGCAGATGGTTCTTATTCTGATGATGGGATGTCATACACTGCGCGTATCAATATGTTCCATCGTACTGATGGCGATACTACTCAAGACCGTTTAGCGCATATTGCCGACCCTAATTATACTACCAATGTATTTGTGTTGACTGACGGACAATATGTTGTTGATGTAGATGGCAATAACATCGAAATAACTGAAAACTACAACTATCCATACATGGATTGGAGCAGTGCTTATTGGAACAATCCTTACTCTTATGGTCCGTATGCATCAAGCTATTATTGGAATCGTAGTATGTATGGTTGGTATGGTTCTTATTATGGTGGTTATGGTTGGTCGGTAGGTTATTACGACCCATATTTCTATGGTTTCTACAATCCATGGTACGACCCATTCTACACTCCATATTGGGGCTATACAAGTTGCTATAATCCATATTATGGTTATCATAATCACTATTATGGTTATCCAAGTTATCATCATCACCACCATCATCATCATGGGGACTATCATCCTCATTATACAAAACCTAATTGGAACGATTATATTGCAAAAGATGGCGAGAATGAACGTCGTCATGCGAATAGCACAGCTAGGATTGCTACCAATGTATCGTCGTCTACACATTCTACTCAATCGTCAGTTTCTTCTAGTCGAGTGCGTCGTGAGTCAAATGTTACATCAACTGCTTCAACTGAAACTACTACTAGAAGACGTCGTAGTTCTGTGTCTACAACGTTGCCTGCACGTCCGACTGTAGTTGATCGTAATGCATCAACAACTACTACTCTTCAAGATCAGTCGACTACTGCTGTTCGTCAATCTTCAACTTCAACACGAACTAATACAAGAACTACTTCTTTGCCAACTACAAGTTCCTCTACTGTTCGTTCTTCATCATCGACTACACGCTCTTCTTCTACTGTTCGATCTTCATCATCAACTACACGCTCTTCTTCAACAGTTCGTTCGTCATCTTCTTCTACTCGTTCATCTGGTGGTTTCGGTGGTGGTAGTAGCAGTGGTGGTCGTTCGGGCGGTTCTAGTTCTTCTTCAACTCGTCGTAGATAGATTATAATTTATAGATTTGATTATAAATATGAAACGTATTATATTGTCAATATGTGCTTTGTGTATCGCACATTGTATATTTTCACAAGGTTTGATGGATGTTTCGCGTATGGCTAATACCGATATTATGGGTACTGCGCGCTATATGTCAATGGCTGGCTCTATGGGTGCTCTTGGTGGCGACCCTTCGGCTGTACTCGATAATCCTGCAGCGCTTGGTATTTATCGTTCTTCTGAGTTGAGTTTCACTCTTAATGCAACTCCTTCGGTTACACTCGCTACATCTTCTACCCATGCAGTGAAACAAAATGATTTCTTCTTCAACTTCAATCAGTTGAGTTATGTTATTTCGTTACAATCAGGCAAAGATCATGGTTATGTTTCAAGCAACTTTAGTTTTGCATACAATCGTCTTAAAGATTTTCATCGTCAAACTTCAGTTGCTGCAAATGGCACTACTTCTATGACTAATATGATTGCTGACTTAACAAATGGATTTCATCCGTCTGCCTTGCACGAGGGCAATATCTATGTGCCATATATGTCGGTATTAGGGTATGAGGGTTATTTGATGGATCCTTATTTTGATGGATTTAATGAAAATGGAGATTCTGTATTTAATTATACTCCTTATGACTATAATACTAATCGTATGGCTTATCGTGGCGAAGAGAGTGGTCGTATTGATGAGTATAATTTCTCGTATGCAGCTAATATTGGACATTATCTCTATATAGGTGCTGGTGTTGGTATGCAAACTCTTAATTATCACCTGATCTCAAGTTCAGGCGAGATGTATGAAGGTGCGATGATGACATTGAAAAATGAATTTAGAACATCTGGTATAGGTTGGAATGTGCGTGTTGGAGCAATAGTGCGTCCTGTGTCGTGGATGCGTCTTGGTTTTTCGTTTCAATCTCCAACAAGGTATTCTCTAACAGACCGTTTTTATGCTAAGATTGTTGGAGAAGGAACTTCTGCTGATTATGCAACTGTCGAATACTCAACTCCTTCTTCTAGCAGTAGCTATGGCTTTAATTCACCACTTAAACTACAAGCCTCAGCTGGTTTTGTTTTGGGTAAAGTGGCATTAATTAATGTTGATTATCTCTATTCTAACAATGTAGGTATGCGTCTTAAAGGTAGCACGTCTTCGGACTATCTTTTTGCTGAACCTGAATTTGTATACGAAAATGAGGAGATAAAGAACTATTCTCTTTCAACTCATACAATCAAAGTTGGTGCTGAATTCCGTATAGCTTCTCAATTCTCATTCCGTGCTGGTGCTGCATATCGTACTCCAAATTTGACTGACAATGCAACTCGCACATTGCTCGATAACACTACCCGTACCGATATGGAGGTGTTTGTTGACAAAGGTATGTTCTATGCCTCTGGTGGTTTTGGTTATCGCTATAATGGTTTTGGTATTGATTTAACTTATGCTTATAGTGAACAAAATCAAGCTTTTTCTCCTTTCCAACAAGGTGCTGAACTATTGGGTAATGGTTATTATGGTGTAAAAGAACCTCAACGACAAACTCATTTAGCTAATATTAAGACGATGCGTCATAATGCGGTGCTAACAATACTTTATAAATTCTAAAAATATATAGGCGCAATACTAGCGCCTATTTTTGTATTTCATACCCTTGTAGGCATATTTCGTATAAAGCAGGTATTTTGGTATAGATGCGCTGAATTTTATTATTTAACTTCTGATTTAATACTTTATATTGAGGTAGATGGCAATTATTGTAATACTACCAACCAGCAACACAATCGTCATTAATTAACCTTAAAAAAAACTCCATTCCCTGCATTGCAAGGGATGGAGTTTATATTTCTCTGAAAAAATAAATTATTTGCAACCCGCATTAGGATTGAATTCATCAGGAATGTCGAATCTTTTGGTTTTACTATATCCAATTTCGGTATCATCATACACAGCTTTCATATAGTTGCCCCAAATAGGTAGAGCCATAGAAGCGCCTTGTCCATCTGCCATATTGGTGAAGTGGATAGTGCGGTCTTCCCAACCAACCCATACACCAGTTACTAATTCAGGAGTGAATCCTATAAACCAACCATCGGCATTGTCGTTAGTCGTACCAGTTTTGCCACCTGCAGGAGAATTGAATTGATGATTTCTTCGTATTCTCGAACCAGTACCACCATTAACTACAGCTTGTAGCATATCAAGCATTTTGTAGGTGGTTTCTTCGTTAAGCACTTCTTCTGTTATAGGTGCGAATTCCGCTATTATGTTACCAT
Source organism: Candidatus Aphodosoma sp. (assembly GCA_045635445.1). Classification (GTDB taxonomy): domain Bacteria; phylum Bacteroidota; class Bacteroidia; order Bacteroidales; family Paludibacteraceae; genus Aphodosoma. The sequence goes on along the minus strand of JAZRCE010000085.1, from coordinate 7,917 downwards.
TATTATCTTCTATGTGAGTAACATAAATAGGTTCTGTACGTATACCTTTATTAGGAAAAACAGTGTATGCATCAACCATTTCAGCTACAGTCACTTCAGATGCACCAAGACATATTGACACTACAGGATCGAGGAAACCTTTTATACCAAAAGAACGCATTAGGTTTATGAGTTGCTCTGGAGTAAGAAGACTCATAACGTATGCCGTAATCCAGTTGTTAGATTGTTGAAGTCCCCATCTTAGAGTGACTCTTTCGCCCAATCTATTTTTCGATCCATTTCGTGGAGTGAAAGGTCGGCCTAATTTGTCATATAACGTTACAGGTTGATTTGTTGTAGTATCGCAAGGCCAATAACCCTCGCTCATAGCGAGAGAGTATAGATAAGGTTTTATCGTAGAACCCACTTGACGACGTCCTTGGTTGACCATATCATATTGGAAATAAGTGAAGTCAGGACCACCGACATATGCTTTTACGTGACCAGTAATAGGGTCGATAGACATCATTCCGCATCGAGCGAAAGCTTTGTGGTATCGGATAGAGTCCATTGGGGTCATGATAGTATCGATTGAACCATTCCAAGAGAATATAGTCATTTCAGTTGGAGTATTGAATATTTTTTCTATTTCCTCTTTAGATACTTTTTGATCGTTTAGTTTTCTGTATCTATCACATTGTGTCATAGCAGATTCCAACGAGCGATTTACTTCTTCAATAGACGTTTTATTGGAGAAAGGTGGATTTTTTCGTTTAGGCAAAGTTTTCATAAATTTGCCTTGTAATTCAGTAATATGTTTTACGACAGCTTGTTCTGCATATGTTTGCATACGTGAGTCGATAGTAGTGTGTATCTTTAGGCCATCGAGGTATATGTTATATTTGTCGCCATTTGATTTTGGATTTTTTTCTATCCATCCATATAGGGGATTATTTTCCCATTCTAGCGAGTCGAGATAGTATTGTCCATATGGTTTGAGTTGCCAAGCTTTATAGTCTTTACGTTCAGGTTTTTTTGCTTGTAATGTTCTGCGAAGATATTCACGAAAGTATGGAGCGATGCCTAATTTGTGGTCAACGCGGTGATAATTGAGTGTTAGGGGTATTTGTTTTAGAGAGTCGCATTCGGCTTGGGTTATGATGTTTGCTTTTAGCATTTGATTTAGTACAACGTTGCGACGTTCTTGACATTTAGGGCGACGTTTAGTTGATACAGGGTTGTAGAGTGAAGGATTTTTGCACATGCCCACGAGAGTTGCAGCCTGTTCGATGTTGAGTTCCGATGGTTTCACTCCGAAGTAGACATAAGCCGCAGTTTCGATACCTACAGCATTGTTGAGGAAGTCGAACTTGTTGAGATACATTGTAATAATCTCTTCTTTGGTGTATAAATACTCTAGTTCTGCTGCAATTACCCATTCAATTGGTTTTTGTAGTGCACGTTCTATGATGTTTTCGGCTGTAGGAGAATAGAGTTGTTTTGCCAATTGTTGAGTGATAGTAGATCCACCGCCAGCGCCAGATTGTTGCAAAATAACGCGTTTGACGAGAACACGTCCCAAAGCTTGTCCGTCTATACCAGAGTGTTCGTAGAATCGAGCATCTTCGGTAGCGATAAGGGCATTGATTACGTTAGGCGAAATTTCGTTATACGTAGTGCTTATACGATTATCTTTTGCTGTAAAGAAAGTACCAATACGTTTTCCATCTGCAGAAATAATTTCTGATGCGAGTTTATTTTTAGGGTTTTGCAGTTCTTCAATAGGGGGTAAATAGCCTATTTTACCATTGGCAATGAGAATAAAAACAAGTGTTATTGACAATATACCAATTAAGAATAGACCCCAAAATATAATGAGGAAATTGCGTTTTTGTTTAGATGTCAACGACGATGTTTGTGTAGTATTTTTTTTAGTCATTATGGTAGATGATATTTATTTATGATTAAGTATTGGTATTTATTGTAATTGGGTAGTTTTGATTATGTATTTTTGTAGGGCGAAATATCCGATGTATGCTGAGATGAGTCCGATGATTGCTCCAGCTAGAACATCTTCGATGAAGTGTTGCGATAGATATATGCGTGAGTATCCGCCCATTATGGCTAGGAAGAGAAAGAGTGTTTTTTGCCATATTTTGGGGCAAAAGATAGCTAGTGTTAAGCAGAATGCAAAAGCAGCAGAAGTGTGCCCCGATGGGAATGATAGTGTAGAGTGTAGGTCGATGCCTTCGATAGTAGGGAATTGGATACCTAAATCAGATAGTACGACTGATGGTCTAGGAGCACGAATTATGCGTTTGAGAGGGGTTGTGATGAGAGTGGCAATTAATTGACTAGCAAGAATCACTATGCCAATTCTCCATTTTCGAAACAGAATCAAAACAGAAGCCACAATACATGGCACCCAACCTCCGATTTCGGTGAAATATTTGAAGAATGTATCAAGCAATGGAGTGTGGTAGGCATTGAGTATCATGTGTGATTCAACTTTACCATGTATAAGCAAAAATCCTATTGCTATGATAAATACCATAGCAAATAGGATTAGAATATATTTCTCTTGCTTGATTATTAGGTACATATTTAATTACTCTTTACTTTATTTTAGGTTGTTGTATGTGTCGAGTAATTTGTGTGCAGCAGCAAATGAAGTCATTTCGTTGCTATTGACCATTGTTTCGTATTGTTTGAGCAATGTTTCGATAGTAGGGTTGTTGTAGAAACTAGTGCGTAGATATTCGTCGATAGTTTCATACATCCAGTATTTGCTTTGTTGGTTACGGCGATAGTCGAAGTAACCATTCTTGTTGGTAAATGCTACATAGTCTGTCACCATTTTCCATACCTCAGGTATGTTGATATGTTCGAAAGCCGAGCAAGTAGTTACTTGAGGAGCCCATCCCGATTCAGGCATAGGAAATAGGTGGAGCGCATTTTGGAACTGACGTTTAGCCAATTGAGCTTTTTCGATGTTGTTGCCATCGCATTTGTTTATAGTGATGCCGTCAGCCATTTCCATGATGCCACGTTTGATGCCTTGTAGTTCGTCTCCAGTGCCAGCAAGTTGTATGAGTAGGAAGAAGTCGACCATTGAGTGCATAGCAGTTTCCGATTGACCCACACCTACTGTTTCAACGAAAATAGTGTCAAATCCAGCTGCTTCGCATAGGATGATGCTTTCGCGAGTTTTGCGAGCCACGCCGCCGAGCGAACCAGCCGATGGTGAAGGGCGAATAAAGGCATTTTCGGCAATAGAGAGTTCCTCCATACGAGTTTTGTCGCCAAGGATAGATCCTTTCGAGCGTTCAGAACTTGGGTCTATAGCCAACACAGCGAGCTTATGGTTTTGCTCTTTGCAGAGATATGTACCGAGTGCTTCGATGAATGTAGATTTACCAGCACCAGGTACGCCAGTGATACCAAGTCGAATAGATTTGCCAGCATAAGGCAAGCATTTTTCTATAACCTCTTGAGCAATGGTGTGATGTTCAGGTAGCAGACTTTCTACTAGAGTAACAGCTTGACTGAGGATAGAACGATTGCCAGCTAGGATGCCTTCGACATAGTCGTTTACCGAGAGTTGACGGCGTTTCACTCTGCGAGTGAGGTATGGATTTACGATAGGAGGTTGTTCTACACCTTGGTTGACAGCCAAACCTTTGTATTCAGCGCTATTTTCGATGTGTGACATTTTGTTAGACTATTGGTAGTGAGTAGCGAGTAGTGTGAGTCTCGCATCAAGTATATATTAGGAAAAAGAGGTCAGACTTGTCTGTACTTGTCCGACATGCCCGACCTCAAGTGTCTTTATTTAGATGTAAATTATTGTGCTACAACAGGAGCAGCAGTAGTATTTTCTTCAGCTACAGGAGCTACTTGTTTAGGTGTAACTTTACCTTTGATGAACAACACTTGAGTGAAGTCTTCAGTGCCGTTGCTGAGAGTTACAGTAACTGATTTGTGGAATGCACCTGGACGACCAGAAGCGTTGTATGTAACAGTGATTTGAGCTTCTGCACCTGGAGCGATAGGTTCGCGACTCCAAGCTGGAGTAGTACAACCACAAGATGCGCGTACGTTTTTGATTGTTAGAGCACCTTCAGTAGCGTTTTTGAATGTGAATACGTGAGATACGCGACCGTCTTCTTCTTTGATTGTGCCGAAATCGTGAGTTTTTTCAGCAATTTCGATAATTTGTTTTTCTTGAGCTGATGCGCTGAATGCCATAAAGATGGCCATTACAAATAATAAAAGTTTTATCATTTTCTATTGATTTTAATTTGTTAAGTTATTATGTATTTATTAAAATACAAAGTTACAAAAAAAAGTGATAGGGTATACCTTTATTTTCTTTTTTTTTTTTATAAATCTGAATATTTCTGTTTTTTGTTAATATAGACTTGCCAAATGAGCCAAAAGTTTAATAGACCTTTAGGTTTTTTTTGTGTTGTTAGAGCGAGATTGTTTTTGCGGTCGGCAGTAAACTCTTTGAACATTTTGATGAATTCTACTTGAGCCTCTATTACAGCCCAAGCATTGCGAGGTTTACCTTGAACGAGCATTTGTAGCGCAGCCACCCAATCGAGTCCGAGACGGAATATATAAGTCCACCAATATCGGTTGGACTCCAAGTTTTTATAGAGTAGTAGGGCATTATTGCGGAAGTTGAGTCGGGTTTTGAATGGCGATTCGTATCCTAGAGATCCGCCGCCCACGTGGTAAACTTCCGATTGAGGTACACATACGATTGATGCGCCACGCGCCTTCATACGCCAGCAGAGGTCGATTTCTTCTTGGTGAGCGAAGAATCGACCATCCAATCCGCCCACCTCCCAATATGCTTTACTACGGATGAATAGGCAAGCCCCTGTGGCCCAAAAAATTTCTTGTATAGAGTCGTATTGACCGTTGTCGACTTCTATATTGCTCATTACTCTGCCACGGCAAAAAGGGTAGCCGTATATATCCATAAAACCACCAGCAGCGCCTGCATATTCAAATTTTTCGGGCTCATGTTCCGAGCGTATTTTAGGTTGGCAAGCGGCACACTCGGGGTGTTGCTCCATATAATTTACGAGCGGGTATAACCAATCCATAGGAGTGCGCACATCCGAGTTAAGTAGCACGTAATATTCGTTGTCAATTTGTTTTAGTGCTTGGTTGTATCCTTCGGCGAAACCATAATTTTTTTCAAATGCAATAAGTCGTAGATTGGGATACTCTGTGCGTAACCATTCCACCGAGCCATCGGTCGAACCATTATCAGCTACTACAATTTCGGCACTTATGGTGTTTTCTATTATAGTAGGCAGATATTTTTGCAACAATTTCACGCCATTGTAGTTGAGTATAACAACTGAAATATTATTAAAATTCATAATTATTTGATTCGCTCATGACCTTTGGTTTATAATTCACAATTTCTTATATTTTTTCGCCAAAGACTCAAAGACCTTCGGTTCAAGCGAGCTAGATTCTGCTCTCGCTTATCGCAAAAATTCTTCATTCTTTTGATGTTTCCAACGTTTGTGCGACCATAGCCAATATTCAGGCTTTTTGCGGATATCGTGTTCGAGGCGTTGCATGTATGCTTTGAGCAGATCTTCTTCGCACATCGACTGAGGATTGTCGGTTATCACTTCGAAGTGAGCTGTGTAGTAGCCAGGTTTTGTAGGGGTTATTCTAAGGTATATTACTGTAGTGTCGAATTTTCGTGCGAGGGTAGTCCATCCCGATTGCATAGCAGTAGGTTGGTTGAGAAAATCAATCCAATAGTGTAAATTTTTTCGTGGTGCACTTTGGTCGGCAATGTAGGCAACTAGGTGTGGTTTGTTCGCTTTATTTAGTTCTATTAGTTTGCGTAGCACCTGTTTGCGTTCGATGCACAGAGCACCAAAACGACCTCTAATTTTCAAGAACAGCCTATCGAGCGTCTTGTTTTTTATCTGCTTATATAGGGTGCTGAATACGAGTTTGTCACTCCATAGGGGTATCGAAGCGATCCAATCCCATGTGCCATAGTGTCCGAAAACGAGCGATATGTTTTTGCCCTTATTTGCTATGTTTTCGAGCAATTCTATGTTGTCGAACACAAGTCGGCGTTTGATTTCCTTTTCCGATATAAATGCAAACCACAAACTCTCTATATTTTGGCGTACAAAGTGTCGATAAAAGTTGTTGACAATCACAATACGCTCGTTCTCACTTTTTTCGGGGAACGAGCGAGCAATGTTGTCGCGTACAACCTTTAGTCTGTATCTGACTATATATCTCAGTATGATGTACAACATTCCTATTGCAACTATCAACCAATAACTAGTAACTATTCTTCAGTGTATATGCCGATAGTTTTGCCGTATTCAAATTCGCCATCGAGGATAGCTTCGAGGGTATATTCGTCCATCTCCACCATTTGTTCTTTGCGGATAGCTGCCCAAATAAAGTTGAACATATCTTCTTCGGCGATAGTAGCTTCTTCCACTGTATCTTCCTCGATGAGGTCGTTAGCCGAGTAGTATTCGCAGATCAAGTCGAGTACATATTGTACATCATCGTCGGTCACTTTTTCTTTCAATTCGGTAGGCAAATAGTTAAGGATGAATTTGATGCATTCTGTGTCATCTACTTCGATGAAATCTTTTTCTTCTGACATAACATTAAAATTTTTAGTAGCGAGTAGTGAGTGGTTAGACTCACATATGCGCTAGGTTGTTTTTATTTTGGTATTACGACCGCAAAGGTAGTAATTTTATTTGATATATCCAATAAATAAACAAAAGGATAGAAAAAAAACTATCCTTTTGTCAAGTGTGTAGTTGTTTGCGCGACAACAACACTAAAGAAAACCTTAAAAAAAAACTAAAAAACATTCAATTATAATTTCACTTCACGAGCAATTTTGGTGATGGCATCGCTGAGCGATTCACACTCCTCGATGATGTCCATAAAGTGGATACCCGACGAGTAAGAGTGAGCCTCTTTGTTCACTTGGTCGATGTTGTACACCTTCAATGCATATCGCAATTCGTTCACCCGCTCTTCGATAGTGAAAATCTCTTTGCGAGCAGCCTCGTCGGTGAAGTTTGATTTCACGCAGCGTTCGAGCGCCACGATGTGTTTGTCAATCAAGTCAAACATCTCAGAGAGTTTTGCATTTTGCGCCTCGGTGAAGTTGATACTTTCGCTATTGCGACGCACCACCGAGCGCGAAATATTGTAGCAACGGTCAGCCACGCTCTCAATCTCGGTTGTGAGATACAAGTAGTTGCGTATGCGGTTTTTCAAGTCGGCCGAGATTGGCGTAGCATCAATGTCGTAGAGATAGTCGGCAATAGCCCCTTCGGTTTGGTCGCTTGCCGATTCGTAGTGAGCCACACGCTCGGCATATTTTTGCGCATTGTTGTCGTCGTAAGTAGCAAGAGTCAGTTTGCGAGCCTCGTCAAACATACGGTGAGTGCGTTCGGCATACACTTCTATCTCTTTCTCAGCCTCGATTAACGACAATTCGCCAGTCGCCAACATGCCAGTTGATATAAATTTGAGGGCAAACTCGTTCTCCTCTTTTTTCTCAGGGAGTATTTTGCACACAATTTTTTCAAGAGGTTTGATCAACCATATCATGATGAACGTGTTCGTTACGTTGAACATTGTGTGAAACATCGATAGCGCATATAGCGAATTAGCTCCATCCGTAGCATTGCCGCCCACCATCCATTCCACCAAATTCATAAATGGATAGAACACCACGAGCATCCACACTACACCAAACACGTTGAACATCGTGTGCGACAAAGCCGCGCGGCGAGCATTTGTTTTGGCTGTAAGACCAGCAATATTGGCAGTGATGGTAGTACCAATGTTTTCCCCTAACACCATAGCAGCACCAATTTCGAACGTAATCCAACCCTGACTCAACAT
>JAZRCE010000084.1:0-1587 GCA_045635445.1 Candidatus Aphodosoma sp. | reverse complement strand
GAAATCAGCAAGCATTTGTTCTGTAGTTGTAGCTAATTGTATAGCTGCATCTGCCATACCTTTGTAAGTTGGTACTACAGTGTTGTCGATGTAGGCAATAGTTGCTTTTTGAAGAGCAATTTCTTTTTCCGACATCTCGTCATTGCCCTCTTGAGATTGTTGTTCACAAGCAGTGAACAATGTTATAGCAGCCAAAGCCGCCATTAAGTAGAATTTAGTAAATTTCATTTTTTTTGAATTTTTAGTTTTGGAGGATAAACAATAAGTGTTTATTCTCTAGGTTAGTAATTTATTGTTATTTTGTTTTATTACAAGAAGAATCCAGCAAAGCATACACCGATAGAGACAGATGGTTCGTTGTTGAATCCTGTAGGCATTATGCCATTGGCATATTCGGCTTTGATAATTACTTGTTTCACAGGGTAGTAATTGACGCCGATAGCGACGCGATTGCGACCACACCATTCGTAGTTAGTGATGCCAGGTGCAGTGCGGAACATAGAATCGTAGTAGTCGTAGCGACCAAAGAGATAGAACTTTTGGTTGTCGGTTTTAAGTTTTGGATTAAGAGCAAAAAAGTCGTAACCAGCTTCAACTCCTATCGAAATAGCATCGGAAGCCACTGCTTGTTTCGATGAAACAGAGGCGTTAGGCATCGACATATTATATTGTGAGATGAGTTTAGAATCGGTGAGATGACCATATATTACACCGCCACGAATAATGAAATTGTAGGCAGAATAGTTGAAGTCGAATGCACCGAGAAGCACAGTGCCTTTTACATCTTTGTATTTTTCGTTTTTGTTTACCGAGAGGGTATTGCGAAACGAATTGCCAGCATAACCAGACAAACCAAGTTGTAAACCAGGAACAGAGTAGTTGTCAATGCGGAGAGCCGTAGCATAAGTATTTGCTATCTTGAACTCGTAAGGCGAACCAGCTGAGCCTTTTACCCAATTTTTGCGATTGAAGCGGTCGGAGTCAAGACCTGTAATGAAGAGAGCTTCGTAGCGCCATTGTTTTGTCTTTCCCCAAAGGCTTACTCCGGTTTCGTGCCATGTACAAGGCAGTATTGTATTGTTACCTTCAGGACGATATACACCGAAATACTCATTAGGCATGTGGTGTTGATTAGTTTGACCTACAGGCACGATTATATGACCGAGTCGGATGTTGAGACGACCATCGAGCATAGCCTTTTGAATCCAAAGTTGTTCAAGAACGACTTCGCCACCGCGTTCTACTTCAGTTTCGTATTCACCACCTTCTTCTTCCTCGATTTCTGTGGCAGCACCGATGCCTCCATGTTCAAACTCTATTTCGGTTTGAAAAGTCCATCCTTTGCCAAAATCATAGCCAAGGAATATGACCATGTGGGGAATATCAAAGCGTCCATGTCCTCGGTCGTTGGCATACGCTTCGGGTTTAGAATAGCGGAGATAATTATCGCTAAAAAAGTTGCGAGTCATCACTATTTCTCCATATCCACCGATGAGTAGATTTGACTTTTTTAGTCCGCGACCTGATTTTTCGGTTTTAGTTGAGTCGGGCGCAGACGCTTCTGTCGCTCCAATTGTGCCAAATGTA